>CAMCII010000130.1 GCA_945874505.1 Bordetella parapertussis
ACGATTGCGCGCATGCTCAGCGAGCAACTCGCGCTTCGCTTAAAAACCAGCGTCATCATCGAAAATAAGCCGGGTGCCAATGGCAACATTGGGGCAACAGCCGCGGCTAAATATGCACCTGACGGCTACCGATTTTTGTTTTCGTGGGCAGGCACACTGGCGGTTAACAAAAGCTTGTACGCCAGCATCAACTACGATCCACAAAAAGACTTTGATCCCATTGCGCTGATCTGTGACGTGCCTAATATCTTGGTCGTCAATAACGATCAACCGGTCAAAAGTATTCAAGAATTCATCGCCTATGCCAAAACCAATCCCGGAAAATTAAACTTTGGTTCAACCGGCATCGGTAGCTCGATGCATCTGGCAGGTGAATTGTTTATGCGTGAGACCGAAACCAAAATGGTTCATGTGCCGTACAACGCCCCCGGCACAGCGACCACCAACTTAATCGCCAATGAAATTCAAACGATGTTTCAGTTGATACCCGGCATTGCCGGGCAGGTCAAGGCGGATAAGGTGCGCGCACTCGCGATTATGTCACCGACGCGTTCACCTGCCCTGCCCGACGTGCCAACAACCGCCGAGTTAGGCTTTCCGAAGTTAATGTCGTCGACATGGTTTGCGTTGTTAGCGCCTGTAGGCACCCCAAAACCTATCATTGACAAAATGAATACTGAGGTCAATCAAATTTTGAGAGACCCAGCGTTTAAAAAGAAACTTGCAGATATTGGTGCAACCCCCATGGGCGGTGCGCCTGCTGAACTTGCCAGCCACCTCGCAGCAGAGCTTGAAAAATGGGGTGCCGTCATCAAAGCCGCCGGGATTAAAAACCAGTAAGGCGAACGCTTCAGCCTCGACTAGGCCAGGCAGAGGCGTCAGCCTCTCTTAGGCCACACCGACGAACCGCCCTCGACTAGACGTTCTGCAAATCAAACAAGCGACCATAGCCTGGAGCATGGTCGCTGATGCCATATTTACGCAGACCGAACCACACCATCGCTTGATTGCTTGTAATCACTGGGCGATCGAGTAACGCTTCGATCCGTTCGATGGCTTCGGCCGAACGTACTGCGGTACAACTGATGAAATACGCATCGGCCTGCGGATCTTGAAGTTTGAGCGCTTGGTCGACCCACACCTGCTCGGACAGTTTTCCCATTTCGGCGTTGGTATCGATTCCTAAACCCATTTGTGCAATGACCTCAAAGCCGTGATGTGCTAAGAAGGCACACTCACGCACATTGACCTCTTCAAGGTAAGGAGTCAGCAAAACAATTTTTTTTGCTCGTAACCCTTTCAAGGCTGCAACAATTGCTTCAGCGGTTGAAAACGCAGGCAAACCACTTGCGTGTTCAATGCGTTGTTGAATCTCTTGCCCCATCTGTGCACTGAAGGTACTGACTGCGGTGCAATGAAACACCACTGCGCCCACCTGTGCATCGGCCAAGAGTTTGGCGCCGGATTCAACCTGATGACTCATTTTAATGAGTTCAGCTTCAGAGCTACCCCGCAGCTCAAGCCTAGTGATGTAGGCCACGACGCCCGCCGGCAGCATCGCATGAATCTGCGGCTCGGCGATCACATTGCCCGAAGGCACCATCACACCTAAACGCAGGCGCTCGCCGTAATCAATGACTGGCATGTTCATCACGCAACAACTGGGCCGCTTGAACCATCGCTTTTAACTTGCCGTCAGCCACCTCTCGGGGTAAATATTTCATGCCGCAATCGGGCGCCAAGATGACTTGCTCTGGCTTGATATATTTCAAGGCTTTGCGAATACGCGCCGCCACCACCTCGGGCGTTTCGATCTTCATATCGCTCAGATCTAAACAGCCCACCATGATCTGCTTATTGCCTAACGACTCAAGCACGCGACAATCCAGATTAGATTGCGCGGTTTCAATTGAAATCTGATGACAGGAGCACTGTGCGAGCTCAGGTAAAAAATCATAGCCAGAGGGGCGCGCGTGAATCACCGCAGCGTAACCAAAGCAGATATGCACGGCCGTTTGACCTGTTACACCCTCTAGGGCGCGATTCAACGCTTTGATGCCGTACTGGCGGGCCTTTTCAGGGCGCGCCTGCATGTAAGGCTCGTCAATCTGTACGATATCTGCACCGTGCGCAAACAAATCTTTAATCTCTTCATTCAGGGCCGCTGCGTAGTCCATGGCAGCTTCTTCTTCAGACGCATAGAAATCATTTTGCGCCTGCTGCAACATCGTAAAAGCGCCCGGTACTGTAATTTTGACCTTGCGGGTGGTGTTCGCCTTTAAAAACAGTAAGTCTTCAACTTCGATGGCACGCGCACGTTTGATTTTGCCGACAATTCTGGGCACGGGATTTGGGTGTCCTGAACGATCGAGTGCTGTCCCTGGATTGTCGATATCGATGCCCTCAAGCGCTGTGGCGATACGATTGGAATAGCTTTCACGACGGATCTCACCGTCAGTAATGATGTCTAAGCCAGCCTGCTCTTGGCCTCTGATCGCGATCAAGGTGGCGTCCTCCATGGCCTGTTGCAAGTAAGGCTCAGACACACGCCAAAGCTCTTTTGCACGCACTCGCGGAGGAAACCGCCCCGCCAATTTCTCGCGGTCGATTAGCCAGTCGGGTTGTGGATAACTACCAACGATTGTGGTGGGAAACAGCATAAAAGCCTCCGAGTGCATGGTTCTGAAGATCAGGCGGACATCTGCCGCCTGAATCGCTATCTTGCGAAGCCACAACGTTACCCGAAATCGTTCATAAAAGGGATCTTTAGCCACGTGGCTGTTGGGGCTCGGCTGGCCAAAGCTTGTTTAAACATCTGCTCGACGCGACTCAGCAGGCCGAAGGCCCATCTAAACATCTGGTCGTCGCAGCTCGGCAAGGCGGGCACTCAAAAGCAACAGAAAGAAAAAAGTGTTACGATTTAATCTTGTTGCGAATCATTCGCATTTGCATTTAGAAACTCGACTCCCTTTTTAAAACTAAAACCGCAGTATTCTAAAAAACTAAAACTGCAGTATTTATTACTCTAAGTTAAAGGTTTACCGTGTTGCATCGTTTTTATCTAGGTTTTAATCTCCTCACTCGTCAGTCCGCTCAGCTCAACAATATCGCAGCCACCGCAATGCGTTGGTTTTCTAACGTCACCGCAGTGACCACAGTTGCTTTCACCACACTCGCGCTTACCCTAGGCTCAGTCGTCCAAGCGCAAACACAAACCATTAACGTGTACACCACGCGCGAACCCGGGCTCATGAAACCTCTACTTGAGGCCTTCACAACCCAAACTGGGATTAAGGTCGCAACCGTTTTTTTAAAAGACGGGCTACTTGAACGCGTCAAAGCCGAAGGTGTGAGTTCGCCTGCCGATGTCTTAATGGCTGTTGACATCGGTAATCTTCTAGATTTGTCTGAGTCGAAACTATTTCAAGCGATTCACTCTGAGGCGCTAAACGCGGCGATCCCTGCCCCGCTTCGCAGCAGCGACGGCACCTGGTTTGCTTTCTCGTTACGGGATCGCGTGCTGTATGCCGACAAAAGCCTAAAGCTTGAGTCGTTTCGTTACGAAGACTTAGCGAACCCCGCCTATAAAGGAAAAGTCTGCCTTCGTTCGGGGCAACACCCCTATAACAATGCCCTGATTGCCTCAATGATTGCACACCGAGGCGTCGCGCAAACTGAGCAATGGCTGCGCGGGGTCAAAGCCAATCTCGCCCGCAAAGCAGCGGGGGGCGATCGCGACGTAGCACGAGATATCTTAGGTGGCATTTGCGACCTCGGCTTAGCAAACGCCTATTACGCAGGTCAAATGAAGACTGCCGCAATAGGTACTGACGCCCGCAAATGGGGTGACGCGATTCAAGTGATTCGCCCAACCTTCGCGCAAACCGGCGGCACCTTTGTCAACATTTCAGGCGCTGGGGTGGCGGCTCACGCACCTAATAAAGCAGGCGCCATCGCCTTTCTTGAGTACTTAATCTCGCCGCCTGCGCAAAACCTCTACGCGCGCGTCAATTTTGAATACCCAGTGCGTCAAGGCGTTGCGCTTGATCCTACCGTTGAAAGCTTCGGTTTGCTCAAAGCCGATCTCACCCCACTCACCGAGATTGCGAAGCATCGCAAAGAAGCAAGCTTGCTCGTAGATCGCCTGGGCTTTGACCGGTAACTAGACGCTGCGATGACCCTGACACCCTCTCGCAACAGTTGGCTCGCGACCGGCTTTTGGCCTGCCGCGCTCGCCTGTTTGATAGCAGTCTGTGTGCTTGCACCCATAGCGTCTTTGCTCGTGTCTGCCGTCAGTGCAAACAATACTCAATGGGCACACTTATCACGCTACGTCATACCCGACGCAGCGCTCACAACGCTAGTGTTGTTGCTAGGCGTGGGGGTTGTTGTGGTGATGCTCGGCACAGGCGCGGCTTGGCTTGTCACCGCCTTCCAGTTTCCTGGTCGTAAGATCTTGGTCTGGGCGCTGCTGTTACCGCTCGCTGTTCCCACCTACGTCGTGGCTTACTCTTATCTAGACCTACTGCACCCAATCGGGCCGCTCCAAAGCTTGATCCGTACAGTGCTCGGCTACAGCTCGCCGCGAGAGTTTCGGCTGCCAGACACACGTTCAATGTTCGGGGCGATTCTCATATTAGGCAGTGTGCTGTACCCCTACGTGTACCTCAGCGCACGTCACATGTTTTTAACGCAGCCAGCTAACTTGATCGAAGCGGCGCGGGGGTTAGGACACGGCCCCTTTAGTCTATTTTTTCGGGTCGCCTTACCGATGGCGCGGCCAGCCATTGTTGTCGGCACGACTCTGGCCCTACTCGAAACGCTCAACGATGTCGGTGCCTCAGAGTTTTTAGGCCTGCAAACACTCACCGTTGCGATCTACACCACGTGGCTCACACGTTCGGATTTGGCGGGTGCTGCCCACATTGCCTTGACGATGTTGATCTTGGTGCTGGGCTTGATCGCCGTTGAGCGCTATGCGCGACGACGGCAGCGCTTCATCAACACCGATCAATCGCGCCCGATGCAACCGAGGCCACTGCGCCGTTGGCCTGGCCTAGCGGCCAGTTTGTTCTGTTTGCTTCCGGTCTTGGCGGGCTTTGTGATTCCTGTCGTGCATTTAGGCTGGCAAGCTTTTTTGCGCTTGAGTCAAACCGGCGCGATGTCCGCCGTTCTTCAACAGGCAGCGCTGCACACCGTACTCATCTCGCTAGCGGTGACAATCTGTACCGTCTTAAGTGGGCTGATACTGGCGTGGGCGGCACGTAGTTGGGGCTCGCGCCGCGGTACCACGCTTGGCCAACGCCTGGCGCGCACAGCCACCATTGGCTATGCCCTGCCCGGTACGGTGCTCGCCATCGGGTTGCTGATGCCCTTTGCGCTGTTAGACAGCGGGATCAATCAAACTCGCCTAGGGCTATCGCTCGGTTCGCCCGGCTTGTGGCTGCTTGGCACCATGGCTGGCTTAGTGCTGGCCTGTACCTTGCGTCTGTTGGCCGTTGCCTCTGGATCAATCGAAGCAGGTTTTGCGCGCATTCCCATTGCACTTGATCAGTTGGCACGCTCGCTTGGCCAATCCCCTCTTGGGGTACTGCTTCGCGTAGACCTTCCGCTTTTGCGGCCTGCGCTGTTTGCTGCAGCGCTGATGGTCTTTGTTGAGACCATGAAAGAGCTTCCGATCACGTTGTTGCTACGCCCGCTGAATATTGAAACGCTTGCGACTTGGCTGTATGGCGAAGCCGCGCGCGGCACCTACGAAGAAGGTGCAATCGCCGCGTTGATTATTATTTTAGTCAGTGTCTTGCCCGTGATTCTGTTAACACGCACGCAATCCACGTTAAAGAAATCTCAGCTAAAAAATTAAAGCTATATGCTCTTAAATCCATTTGTCACCCACATGGTCTGGATTCCACATGCTGCACTTTACGGACACGCGTCGTGAATACCATTTTAAAAATTGACGAGATCAGTTTAAGCTTTGCCTCAAACGATGCAAACGTCTCAGTACTCAAGCGTTACAGCTTAACGCTTCAAGCAGGTGAGACTGTTTGCATACTGGGCCCCTCTGGTTGCGGAAAAAGCAGCTTGCTGCGGGCGATTGCCGGCTTTGAAACTATTGATGCGGGGGCTATTTATCTCAAAGACACCCTGCTCTCTTCAGCCACCCACACTGTCGCGCCAGAACACCGCCGCGTAGGCTTTATGTTTCAAGATTACGCCTTGTTTCCGCATTTGAATGTTGCGCAGAACATAGGTTTTGGTCTAAAAAAATTATCAGCCGAGGCGCGTGAACAACAGGTGCAAGCTCTGCTTAAGTTGGTCGATCTTGAACCCTATGCAAAACGTTTTCCACACGAGCTCTCAGGCGGGCAGCAACAACGGGCAGCACTGGCACGCGCCTTGGCACCTAAACCAGATATCCTGCTGCTCGACGAGCCTTTCTCTAATCTCGATGCAGACACGCGTGAACGCTTAATCGTCGAGCTGCGCGCCATCTTGAAGCAGACCGGCGTCACCACGCTGATGGTGACGCATAGCCACTCTGAGGCAGTGGCCTTGGGTGACCGTATTGAGCGTATGGGATAGTGCTAACATTCTTTGGATCACTAGATGGAGACACAACATGGAACTACTACAAGGCCTTCAGACTCGCCGCAGCATTCGAGGCTTTCAACCTAAGCCTGTGCCACAAGAGCTGATTCGTACCGTTTTGGCGGCCGCTGGTCGCAGCGCCTCTTACACAAACACCCAACCCTGGGAAGTCGCAGTCGTGACCGGTGCCAAGCGCGACGAACTTCGCGGCGTGCTCTATGAACTCGCTCGCTCAAATACGCCAACCAATTACGACGTGCTCACGCCGACTAGTTGGCCTGAAGCGCTTGAACAACGCTCAAAAATTCACGGTGCTCGCCGCTTTGAAGCCTTGGGGATTGGACGTGGCGACAGCGAGCGCAGAAACGAGTTACGTCTGAAAAATTTTCAGTTCTTTGACGCACCCTGTGCGATGTTCATGTTCATGGACAGCACCTTAGGGCCTTGGTCGACGCTAGATATGGGGATCTTTTTACAAGGGCTCACCTTGTCGGCGCATGGTGCTGGGCTCGGCTGCTGCCTGCAAGCATCGCTGGCCGGTTACCCCGATGCCATTCGCGAATGTCTAGGCATCCCTAATACCAAAAAATTGATCGTGGGGATGTCGATGGGCTATCCAGATTTAGACGCGCCACTGAATGCTTACCAAAGTACCAGAATGGAACTTGATGAGTTTGTGAAGTGGTACTAAGGCACTAGCTTGACAAGGCATTAATGGCAACCTCTGCGCGAGCGCAGAGGTTAAATAAATCAAAGCCGCCAGATCACAAAACAATCACGCATCATGATTTGCTTCAGAATAATTGATTGTTCAATGAAAAACCCCGAACGACTCAAGAATTTTTTAATCAGGTATTCACTCAATCCATACGTTCCACAGTCTTGGGATCCGATAGGGCATGAAGCCTTTGACGTTTGAACGCGAAGCTTGTTTACGCATCAAGTCTCCAAACTTTAAAAATAAGACTTGCTCGTAGACCCGCTCTTGAAATTTTCCAAACGTTTCTTTACGTACATCAAACGTTTCGCCCAACACTAACTCAGCAAAAAGTTTGTCGAGCACCGGATCTGCTACAAATTGATTATTTTGCGGGGATACAACATCCTTCAAGGCAGAAAACGGCCCAACCGATGGCCCCGACCCCTGGCCCGTAAACCAGAGATTCCAACCCTCTTTATTGCGTCGCTGGTTCATCGCAGTGGCCCAGTCAAAGACGTCGACACGCACCTTCATGCCGATACCCTTTAGTTGCTCACTGACGATTTGCGCCGCCTTATACATACTTTGATAACTTGAGTTTGTAATAATGACAAACTCTTCACCCTTATAGCCGGCCTCTTTCAGTAAAGCCGCTGCCTTTTTGGGATTCTTGACGTTGTAGTACTGCTCGCCATTCTTAACGTAATAAGGATTACCAGGGTACTGCAGTCCCGGTTGGAGTGCATAGGCGCCATCGGTTGAAATCTCCATGATTTCATCCATATCTAACGCCATCTGCACAGCCCTGCGAATACGCACATCATTTGTCGGAGCGCGGTGATGATTCACCCACGCACCATGCAACCAAAAGTTTTTTAAGTCGTAAATGACAATATTCTTGTTATTAGCAAGACGCTTTGCCGATTCTGAGGGTAAATCTTCGATGATCTGCAGCTGCCCAGACTCAAGCCCCGCCACTCTGGTGCCAGGCTCTTTGACAAACTTAAAGTCGACGGTGTCAAACCAAACTTTTTTGTTTCCGCCAAAACCGTCTGTCCCTTTGTACCGCGCGTCAGGTTGATAATCAACAAAACGTTTCAGTCTGATGTGGCTATCAGGGACCCACTCAACAAACTGCATCGGACCAGTACCAATAAGGTCGAGCTTGCCACCGTCTTTACCAGTCTGCTCAGCTGGAATAATGACGATAGGCGTCACGAAAGCCGACAGTTCATCTAAAAAGACTGGTTGTCGTTGGCTTAACTTCAGTTCAAGCGTTGTCGCATCGGGTGCATTGATTTCAGCCACAGACGCTAATGTCACTTTGGCCAAGGCCATACGCTTGTAGCGCTCAAAAGACGCTTTGACATCAGCCGAGGTCATCACCTTGCCGTTGTGAAACTTAACACCAGTGCGAAGCTTGAAGGTATACGTCAACCCATCAGGGCTGACCGTCCAGCTTTCTGCTAATTCGGGGATGACCGCATTCGTTTCGTCACGCGTCACTAATTGCTCAAATATATGCATCGCCACGTTGCGCGTCGAGATCGCCGTTGTGAAGTACGGATCGAGTGTGGGCGGTGGTGCTTCTTGACCAAAAACTAGAAGAGGTTTAACTGTTTGAGCCTGTAAGGCAACAGGCGCCACCGCCAAGCCCAGACAAAATCCGAGCGTCAATAACGAGTGACGAGCCAGTGTGCTTAACCAGACAAAACTCTGCTTGTGTGGCTTGTTTTGAGTATATTGTTTCGGCATATATTTACCTTTAAAACAAACAAC
>CAMCII010000131.1 GCA_945874505.1 Bordetella parapertussis
TCGACTAAATCAATCGCAGAAATTCGGTACATGATTAACAAATCAGAGCCCACACGCTCGCGCGTGCGACGCACGACCTCTACCGGAAACCGGATTCTATTTTCAAGCGAGCCACCCCATTCATCGTCGCGCTTGTTCGTCCGCAAGGCGGTGAACTGAGTCATCAGATATCCCTCTGAGCCCATCACTTCGATGCCGTCATAGCCTGCCTGTTGTGCAAGCACTGCGCATGTGACAAAGTCTTCTATGGTCTGCTCAATCTGTTCGACAGTAAACGCACGCGGCTGACGCGGATTGATGACCGAACGAACGGCGCTAGGTCCAATAATTTCATCATGCTTGGCGTAAATGCCCGTATGCAGAATTTGCAACACAATTTTTGCACCCGCCTCATGCACTGCCTGTACGATTGGAATATGCTGATCAAGCTGCTCGGCCGAGTCAAGCACCCAAGCACCTTGCTCGACACGCCCTTCGAAGTTAGGTGACACACCACCTGTGATGATCAATCCTACCCCACCACGCGCGCGCGCCGCATAAAACTCAGCAAGACGATGCACGCCGTCGGGCTCGTTTTCTAGGCGTGTGTGCAATGAGCCCATAATGACGCGGTTGGGTAACGTATGCGCGCCAACTTTGAGTGGCGACAACATTAGCGGATACAGTGAGTGCAGCATTTGAGACATGAGACGATTGCTCTATTTCTAATTTTTTGATTGGATCGTGCGCAGGTTAATCGAGAAGTGGAATACCGAGGTCTCGAATCAGATGATGAAACTGATCACGCTGGCCTTTGACAAATACCCCCATCTGCTCGAGCCCCATCGCGCGATAAGACAGCCCTGCCTGCGCCAGTTGCTTTTGTACGTCAGGATCGGTAAGCGCTTTGCCAAAAGACTGATGTAAAACCTTAACCACCTCGGGATTCATTTCAGCTGGGCCAAAAATACCAAGCCAGCCACCCGCTGGCGAAAACGGAAACTCTGGGTAGCCACTTTCAGTCATGGTTGCCACCTCAGGCAGTATCGGCGTTCGTTGCGGCAAAGTGGTCACCAACACCTTGAGCCGGCCTTCTCTGGCGTGTATCAAAGGTGCCGTCGTTGCAAACATTGCCTGTACGCGGCCCGAAAGCAAGTCAGCAGTCGCGGCCGTTTCACCCTTGTAAGCCACCTGAACCACGTCAAGATTCAAACTCTTTTTTAGGTAGGCAAACGTCAGCAGACCCTGATTATTACCTGTTGCGTAGTTTATTTTGCCAGGATGCGCACGTGCGTAATCCACAAACTCTTTTAAGTTTTTAACGGGCAGTTCGGGATGGGCGTATAGAAAAAATGAAAAATCAATCACCCCAGAAATCGGCGTAAATTGAGCGCCTGGATCAAAAGGTGGCGCGCGCCTAAGGGCCGGAACAACAATCATCGAGCCAGCCCCACCAAATAAAATACGATACCCGTCGGGCGCAGATTTCATGACATCGAGCGAACCGATCATTCCTTCTGCGCCAGGCTTATTCTCAACAATCACTTGTTGGCCAAGGTCCTTTCCAACCAAGCGCACCATCGTACGTGCGATGGCGTCAGAGCTTCCTCCGGCCTGATACGGGACAACCAAAGTAATAGGTTTAACAGGAAACCCTTGCGAGTACGCCGCTGAGGCCCCTACGGTTAGGCAGCAAACAACAAGCCACCATATATTTTTGACAGACGTCAGAGATTTCTTTTGAGACGCGAGATTATTCATATCAAAGTTCACCTAAAAATGAGTTTATTTTTTCTTTTTACTTAATGATTTTTTTTGTAGGAGCAGTCTCTAGCTGAGAGACATCTACACCCTCTTCTTGTAAAACTCGTCGTGCAATCGCAAAGGCATCGCGCCCAATCGGGACTCCGCAGTACATCCCGATGTGTAGCAAAATTTCACGCAATTCAATGAGTGGAACCTTGGTGCGAGTCAGCGCGATACGAAAATGCATTTCAAACTCCTCCATGCGACCAAGCCCTGCCAGCATAGATAAGTTCACCAGACTAAGTTGCTGATGACTCAAAATACCGCGCGCCCAGGTTCGCCCCCAGAGCTGATTGTTCAAATATTCTTGCCACTCATGATCGAAAGCATTTTTTGCTTTCAGCATGCCATCGACATACTGATCCCCGATGATGGCTCGACGCGAAACATCGCCAACTTTTTCAAAGCCAGAATTTTTTGTCTTAACGCTCTTTGTTGCCATGTTGACTCTCGTTATGTGGCTGTGTGCCACGATTTATTTGGTGATAAAGATTCGCTCACTATATGCGCAGCCTGAAAAGCAGGGCGCGCTAGGTCTCACAGATTTTTATGGCGCAATGCAGCATGCGCCTTGTATTTTTCTTCTATTATGGACATCATGCCTCTGCACGTCTAGCAAGAAATTTAAACAGAGGATGATTTCCTGCTAACCTTAGGGCACAAAAAAGAAAATACCTTTCGTGTCAGGAGACTATTGTGATGCCATCACTCATTTTAAAATCCCTTCAGACCTCGCTGCCCCTGCGTGTCTTCGCAGTTTTTAGTCTGGCGATTGCGTTAGGCTCGCCTTGCGCAGCCGCTTGGCCCAATAAGCCCATCACAATTATCGTTGGTGCCGCCCCCGGCGGTACGGGCGATCAAGCGGCGCGCATTATCAGCGAAAAGCTTGGCGCCGAGCTTGGCACAACAGTCGTGGTTGAGAACAAAGCAGGCGCGGGTGGTATCTTGGGATCTCAGTATGTGGCACGTGCCACGCCCGATGGCTATACGATCATGATGGCAAATATCGGCTCTCACTCGATCAATTACAGCCTGTACAAGAAACTACCTTATACCCCTGAAGATTTCAGCGCCATCACGCTTGTGATTTCAAATCCTAATATCCTGGTCGTCAACAGCAGCACCCCCTTTAAAACGGTACAAGAGCTGGTCGCTGCAATCAAAAAGGATCCTAACCTTTACTCCTTTGGTTCGGCGGGCGCTGGGCAATCCCCGCACCTGTCGGGTGAAATGTTTATGCAACGTACTGGCATTCAGATACCGCATATTCCATACAAAGGCGCGGGCCCTGCAACAGGTGCCTTACTCGGCAACCAGTTCACCTTCATGATTGCAACTGCCCCTAGTGTGATGGCGCAAATCAAGGGTGGCAAGCTGCGTGCGCTAGCCGTAACAAGTGATGTGCGCGCTCCAGAGTTACCCAACGTCCCCACCATGGCCGAGGCAGGCGTACCCAACATGTTAGTCACAGCGTGGTTTGGTCTGTTCGCTCCGGCGGCAACGCCACAGGCGATTATCAACCGCTTGCAACAAGCCACTGTCAAAGTCCTAAACACCGCTGACATCCAAAATCGCTTCAAAGAGATGGGCGGTATCGCGGGCGGCAATTCACCTGCAGAATTCAACACATTTGTACGCACAGAGATTGCCAATTGGAAGCAAACCGTTGAGGCGGCTAAATTGAGTCTAGAGTAAAGCGTCTAGCAGCTTCGAGCATAAAAGAGATCTACGTTGAATCAAGAATAAAGCGTCTAGCAGCTTCGCCCACTGAAGAGGTCTACATGATGTATATCAAAGATTTGATCGCCCCCGCTACGGCTAAGCCAACCGTGTTGAAACAAGTTTGTTCTGCCAGTTGGTCTGGGCTCGTTGGTACCCTAGCCGCTGCAGCTTGTGTGGCGTTGCCGTTTACCGCACAAGCCCAACCCTATCCGAACAAGCCGATTACCTTTTATGTGTCATATGCTGCGGGCGCAACGACAGACATTACCGCTCGCGCCTTAGCCCGAGGTGCCGAGACCATTCTGGGCGTGCCCATCACCGTTGAGAACAAAGGCGGGGGCGGCGGGACCGTTGCAGCCGGCCTGCTAGTGTCAAAAAAACCAGATGGCTACACGGTACTGATCGGCTCAACGTCAGCCATCACAACTCGCCCAGCCCTCATGAAGGTGAGCTACAAAGCGTCTGATATTGTTGGCGTGATGCAATACAGCTATTTTCATAATGGTTCAGTGGTGATACCCGCTGACAGCCCTTGGAAGACCTTTGAAGACTTCATTGAGGCCGCAAAAAAGAATCCAGGGATGTCGTACGCCACGGCAGGCGCCGGTGGTGTGGCAACAACCTCTCAACAAATGGGCGTTGAAGCCCTTAAACGCTGCAAAGGCTTAGACTTTAAGCACGTGCCGACCAAAGGTGGCACCGAGGCTAACACCATGCTGATGGGCAAGCACGTGAACTTCACCTCGGGCTCAGGGTCACACAATCCCTTAGTCGTTGACGGGGTATTTCGCCAGTTAGTGTTGTTTCAAAGCATGCGCGACGAGAATTTTCCCGACGTCAGAACCCTCAAAGAGATTGGCTGCGACTGGGAGAACCCACCCAACAGCGGGATGCTAGCCACCGTCCGAACGGGTACGCCCCCCGACATTCTCAAAAAGCTAGAAGACACTTTCATGACAGTCGCTCAGTCAGCTGAATTCAGGGCCATGCTCAAGCACAACTATCTTCCCTTTGACCTCAAAGACAGTAAAACCTTGAATCAAGATCTGGCGCTTGAAACGACCTGGTATAAAAATTACTTCACCAAGACTGGGGATCTAAAATAAGTGCAAGATCATAAAAAGTCTTTTCGAAAGACAGGAGTCTGTGCCTATAATTAGCGCGGCAGAATCATTGCGAGCGCGTGATTGGCTCCAGACACTACAGGTAAGTCTCTATCTGCTCAATCATCTGAGCAAGCGCAACATGCAAGGTATTATCTAATCAACCATCAAAGCAAGACGTATTCAAGGAGATCAATATGGGTAAACATGTCCAACTCAAAGCCTCAGACGGCCATCAATTCGACGCTTATGTGGCCGAGCCAGCAGGTAAGCCACGTGGTTTAGTTATCGTTGCCCCTGAAATTTTTGGCGTCAACAGCCACATTCGTTCAGTCGCCGATGGGTTCGCAACCGATGGCTACCTTACCATCGCCCCTGCGTTCTTTGATCGCGTGCAGACCAAATACGAAGCAGGCTACACACAACCTGATATCGGTGCCGGCGTCGAAATCATGAAAAAAATTAGCTTCGACGACGCACTGCTCGACGTTAAAGCCGCCCTTGAATACGGTAAAGCTGCCGGCAAAGCGGGCATTGTGGGTTACTGCTGGGGCGGCGTGATCGCTTGGCTCGCAGCGGGTCGCGTGGATGGCTTGGCTTGCTCTGTGCCCTACTACGGCGGTGCAATCCCTAGCTTCTTGAAAGAAACACCAAAGTGCCCAGTGATGTTTCAGTTTGGCGAAACCGATCATTCGATTACGCTTGAGCAGGCTAAAGTCGTTGCCGCTGCCTATCCGAAAGAAACCAGCTACTACTACCCTGCTGACCACGGCTTTAACTGTGACCAACGCGGTTCGTACCACGCAGCATCAGCAAAGCTGGCACGCGAGCGTACCATCGAAATGTTTAGAAAGCAGATTGGCTAAGCTTAGTTAAAGCAGTCGAAAAAAAGGGATCGCCTCGGCGATCCCTTTTTTATGCGGCATCAACTGCGCATCTGCGACGACACCGCGCAAGACGTCACAGTTGCACTACCGCAAGCAGCACACCACACTCATCCGCTAAGATGATATGTGATGTATCGTGGCTTACTACTTTTTACCTGAACTCAAGCCAGGAATATCGCTGACACGTGCAACCTGATCTAGGGCCATGAAGGCATCAAATAATTTCAAGGCTGAGCCTTCAAAATTTCCGACCCGAGCGCAGTCGTCAAACTTGGCCCAAAGTTGCTCGCGATTCAACGGAAAATCTGGCCCACCTCGCACCGTCACAACTTCTTTACTTTGCAAAGTCTCACCATTTTTGAGTTTGACCGTCACTTGGTCAAACGGAGAATAGCCCGGCATCGTCGGATGCTCAGCATCATCCGCTTGAACACTGATTCTTTTCATCAAATCTTGCACGTCTTTCCGAATCACAAAATCATCCACAAGTTCAGTTAAGCCAGCGCGCCCAGCCACCACGCACGAAGCCATTGCAAATTGCATACTGAATTTTGCTTCAAGACCTGTTTGCGGTTGATGGTTACGCAAGACCTTGGTGTTGCGGCGACTCGTCACGGCGGTAATGCTTTCGATTTGGTCTGCAGTCACTGGCGTTTCGGCAACCAAATCCAACATGCCGTCTAACGCGCGATGCGTACAGAAACACAGCGGATATTTTTTGACCGATAATTTGGTGACTGCGAGCTTCCAAATCTTGCCGGCTTCAACTGCCGAGGTCGCATCAAAACGACCATTGGGCGAGACTGCCGATAAGAAACCCTGCGGGTGTTCAAGCGCATCCAACGACGAAGTGAAACCTGCCTTGGCAAGCCGTGCAGCCAAGACACCTGCTTGGGCTGAACGCCCTGCGTGAAACGGCTTGGTCATCGTGCCGAAGTTAGCCATAATGCCAGCGCTTTGCGAGGCACCTAAGGCAATCGCCATGGTGCATTGCTCTGCGTTCAGTTTGTTCAAAGAAGCGCAGGCTGCGGCAGAAGCGATGGCGCCCAAAATACCAGTCGGATGCCAACCTTTACTGTGGTAGTGATCGGGATCACGACGCGCCAACTCGGCCCACACTTCATAGCCCGCAGCGTAGGCTGTCACCATCTCGCGCCCCGTCGAGCCTAGGGCTTGCGCCTCGGCAATAATCGCTGGCACCAAAATCGTACTGGGATGGCCTTTAATCGCCACGTCATCAAAATCCAACGCGTGCGCCGCAACGCCATTGATCCAAGCTGCATCAGCCGCGCTCGCAGTCTGCGCGCCAAACATCAGCGTCGAAGTGCCGGCAGGAGGTGCGAGCACCTCTTTTAAGATTTTAGTAGGAGGCTCATCACGACCGGCGAGCATCACGCCCACACAATCTGCAAAGCCCATATGAATCACTTCGACTGCTGCTTTCGGGATGTTGTCGTAGGTTAAGCCTGCAACAAAGGCACCAAGTTCACGGGTGATATCGGTCATGATGAGATCCTTGATCAGGCTTTAGCTTGCATCGATTCTTTGACTTTCTGGCGCAGTTTATTCAGCGAACCGCCCATCTTGATCGAGCCCGGCAAAGGATGGCCAACAACCTGCTCAGCCAAAAGCGCCGACTCAATTAATTTTTCAAGATCGATGCCGGTTTCAATGCCCATCTCGTGACACATGAACACCAGATCTTCAGTACAGACGTTACCCGATGCACCTGAGTGCGAAGCAAACGGACAACCACCTAAACCGGCAACGGCCGCGTCAAAAATTTGCACACCCATTTGCATACCAGCGTAGGCATTTGCAATACCCATCCCACGTGTATCGTGCAGGTGCAAAGACAAATTCAGGTCAGGATACTTATTGCGTACGGCACCAACCACTTTGCGAATCGAACCTGGGGTGGCCCAGGCCATCGTATCGGCGAGCGACAAAGTTTCGATCTTAATGCCGTATTGCTCACCAATATCGTGGAACGTTTTAATCAGATCGAGTACGCGGTCAGTCGAAATGTCACCTTCAAAATTGCAACCGAAGGCAGCCATAATACTGGCGCGATTCACCTCAACGTTGTAGTGCTTGAACATGCCAATCATCGAATGCACGGCTTCAATGTTTTGAGCCAACGTACGCTTTTGGTTGCGTAACAAGAATTTCTCTGAGGCAGTTAGCGACAGCGAACCACGAATATCAAGCTTTTGGGTAGCAATTGCACGCTCGAGCCCTTTGTCGTTTAACCACAAACCGGTGTAACGCACACCGGGCTTGCGCTTGAAGCCCGCAACAATTTCTGGAGCATCGGCCATCTGAGGCACGGCCTGCGGACTCACAAACGAGGTGACCTGAATTTGCTCAAGACCAGTCTCTGACAAGCTATCGATCAAGTCAATTTTGCGCTGCGTCGGGATGGGGCCTTTCTCAATTTGCATCCCCTCACGAGGACCTTCTTCAAGGATACGTACGCGTGTTGGCAGATCTGACATGGTGGGCTCCTGTTGTCTCTTGAATAATTAATCTTGAGAATCAGCTTAATCCTATGGCGAATCTTATGTCAACGCACTTAGCATATAGCGAGATCTCGTAACGACCACATTGCGAGATACTGCTCAATATTAGGAATGGGCTGTGGCACGGTTGACAATCCTAAAGCTAAGACCTAGGATTAAGATCAATATAACCATGAGCAAGGCGAGCATCAACCGATCGCCTAAAAATGGTGCGCTGCACAGTAGGCTTGTGGCGATACCTAAGCCTAAGACAAAAATAATCAAGGAGGCATCTTGAACGCAGAACGCGTCGGCAGTCTGGTTTGGCTTCTGTTGGGCGCAGCTGCCGTCTATGGAGCGTTTGATCTTGGCATTGGCACAATGGGTGCCCCAGGCTCGGGTTTTTTAACCTGCGTTGCGGGTAGTTTTGTCGCGCTCATGGCACTGATGATATTCATCCAATCGTTCAAAGGCGACCCAGCGGCGCAAACTCGCGTGGCCGACCTGTGGGCGGGTTGTAACTGGTGGCGCGCGGTCGCCATCTCGATACTGATCATTCTGTTTATTCTAGCCTTCGAGACGCTCGGCTTTTTTCTGTGTAGTTTTATTTTGCTGCTCGTCATCATGCGTTGGCTTGAAGGCTTAAGTTGGAAAACCTCAATTCTCGTGCCAGTCGTCGCGATCGGCTGCACCTACCTCCTTTTTAAAACCATTCTAAAAATCTCGCTCCCCGCGGGAATTTTTGGCTTCTGAGGCGCGCGATTCCCGATGGACTTAGCAGATAACCTCATCACCGGCTTCTCGGTCGCTTTACAGCCTCACAATATTTTCTTTTGCTTTATCGGCGTACTGATTGGCACGCTGATCGGCGTGTTACCCGGTATTGGCCCGGTTGGCGCAATGTCGATTTTGTTGCCAATCACTTTTGGCATTTCGCCTGTGACGGCCATTATTATGCTGTCAGGCATTTACTACGGCGCGCAATACGGGGGCTCGACCACCTCGATCCTCGTCGGGATACCCGGCGAAGCGGCCTCAGTGGTGACGATGCTA
>CAMCII010000132.1 GCA_945874505.1 Bordetella parapertussis
GTTATCTCCCTTGATTTTTAAGCGGGGGCAAGAACTTGCAGAGCAAGCTGCGATACAAGCTTTGCCTGAACAAAGCCCGTAGCAAACCTCGCCGAGCAAGCTGCGATACAAGCTTTGCCTGAACAAAGCCCATAGCAAACCTCGCAGAACAGGTTGCGGCGCAAGTGTTGCCTGAGCAAAGCCCGCAGCTAATTTCGTAGCAAGCTCCAAATTGGTTCCGTATCTGGCTGCTCAGTCAGAATTCCAGGCAAAAAAAAGCAGTGCATCTCTGCACTGCTCACCCTAGCTGATGACTGCAGCCTTTTCTAACGTAGGCGCTTAATCAAGCTAGAAGTATCCCAACGGCCGCCGCCCATCTTCTGAACGTCGGCATAAAACTGATCAATCAAGGCAATGCTCGGAACGCGCGCGCCGTTTCTGTTGCACTCGTCCATCACTAAGCCCAAATCTTTACGCATCCAATCGACCGCAAAGCCAAATTCGAACTTATCGTCGACCATCGTGGTGCCGCGGTTATCCATTTGCCAGCTTTGTGCCGCACCTTTGCCGATAACCTCGATGACTTGCTTCATGTCTAAGCCAGCGGCTTGTCCAAAAGCGATACCTTCAGACAGACCCTGTACCAAACCAGCGATACAAATCTGGTTAACCATCTTGGCCAACTGGCCGGCACCAGCAGGGCCTACGAGCGTGACAGCGCGTGCCATGACTGCGATCACGTTTTTGACCGCATCAAACTCGGCCGCATCGCCACCGCACATCACGGTCAACATGCCGTTGACTGCGCCGGCTTGACCGCCCGATACTGGAGCATCAATAAAGCGTAACGACTTTTGCTGAGCAAGCGCGCTGAGTTCTCGCGCCACCAATGCTGAGGCGGTCGTGTGGTCAACAAAGGTTGCCCCCGCAGACATCCCCGCAAAGGCGCCATCAGCGCCTAGTACGATGCTGCGCAGGTCATCATCATTGCCGACGCACGCAAACACGATCTGAGCGCCCTGGGCGGCCTCACGAGGGGTTGCGCAGGCGCGACCCCCGAACTCTTTGACCCAAGCTTGAGCTTTTTGAGCGTTACGGTTGTAAACCGTCACGTCATGACCCGCTTTAGCCAAATGCCCTGCCATGGGCAGCCCCATCACCCCCAGTCCGATAAAAGCGACTTTGGTGGGGGCAGAGGGTTCGTACGTTTTGCTATTGATGCTTGACATTCACTTACTCTTCGACAAAGGCTTCTTGGCGCTTCTTCTTGATAGAAGGTAGCGCAACGATAATCACCAGAATTGCAGCAACACCAAGCAGCGAAGCCGAGAGGGGGCGCTCAAGGAAAGTGCCGTAATTACCGCGTGATAGCAACAAGGCACGGCGGAAGTTTTCTTCCATCAGTGGGCCGAGCACCAAGCCTAGCAGCAGCGGCGCACCCTCGCACTTGAGTTTTGCCCATAAGTATCCAATGATGCCGAAACACGACGTGGTCATAATGTCAAAGGTGTTGTAGTTCAGCGAATAGACGCCGATGGTACAAAACACCAGAATCGCAGGGAACAAGATCTTGTAAGGGACTTTGAGCAGTTTCACCCAAATACCGACAAGAGGCAGGTTCAAGACGACCAACATCAAATTGCCAATCCACATCGAGGCGATCAAGCCCCAAAACAGTTGTGGATGACTGGTCATGACTTGCGGGCCAGGCTGGATGTTGTGAATCGTCATCGCACCCACCATCAGCGCCATCACGGCGTTGCTTGGTATACCAAGTGTCAGCAGTGGAATAAACGAGGCTTGCGCGCCCGCATTGTTGGCGGCCTCAGGTCCTGCAACGCCGGCAGGGTGACCCTTGCCAAAGCGTTCGGGATTGCGTGAGACTTTCTTCTCGAGGGTGTATGAGGCAAACGACGAAAGTACTGCGCCGCCGCCTGGCAAGATCCCAAGCATTGAGCCCAGTGCCGTGCCGCGGATCACCGCTGGCCAAGATTCCTTGAACTCCTGCTTGTTGGGATACAGCGAACCAATTTTTGCTGCAATCTCAACGCGATTTTCTCTCAGTTCAAGGTTGCTCATAATTTCAGCAAACCCGAACACACCCATTGCCACGATTGCAAAGTCTAGACCGTCTTGCAACTCAGGCACGCCAAAGTCAAAGCGGGCAACGCCAGAGTTCACATCGGTGCCAACCATGCCGAGCAACAGACCTAGTAAGATCATGCAAATGGCTTTAAGCAACGAGCCGGACGCCAACACAACTGCGCCGACCAAACCAAGCACCATCAGCGAAAAGTATTCGGCGGGACCGAACTTAAAAGCGACTTCAGCTAACGGTGGGGCAAAGGCTGCGATCAGTAGCGTGGCCACGGAACCCGCAAAAAACGAGGCTAAGCCCGCAATTGAAAGCGCAGCGCCGGCACGACCATTCTTGGCCATGGCGTGCCCGTCCAGTGTTGTAACTACCGCCGAGGTTTCACCTGGTAAATTTACCAGAATAGCCGTAGTGGAGCCGCCATATTGCGCACCGTAATAGATACCGGCCAACATAATCAGACCTGCGATCGGGGGCAATACATAGGTAATCGGTAGCAGCATTGCAATGGTTGGGACTGGGCCTAAACCAGGCAAAACACCCACCAACGTGCCAAGTAAACAGCCCAGTAAAGCGTAGGCCAGGTTTTCAGGCGTGAAAGCCACGCCAAAACCCATCATCAAATTATTAAGTAAATCCATGAACAGGTGCTCCTTAGTTCAGACCGAGAAAGGCGGGCCAAATTGGGAACACCAATTTGAGGCCTTTCACAAACGACAGCCAACACAGTAACGTCAAGAAGATCGCATTTGCACCGGTGACTTTCCAGTTATGCTCATGGCTCGCGAAGCTAGCGATTGACACCAATGTGATCAAAGAGAAAATCAGGCCCATGGGGCGCAACAGGAGACCGAACAGAACGATCGCTGAAATAATGATGCCCAGAATTTGGAAGTCGAATTTTGCAACTTCTGTCTTCTCAGCTTTGGGGCGCAACGAACTTAACAAAACCACAGCGCCTAAAACGGCCATGATGATCCCAAGCCAGTGCGGAAAATAGCCAGGACCCATTCGGGCGGCAGTGCCCATCGAGTAACTGGTGGCTTTCCAGGCGAATCCAAGGCCAAGCAGGATGAACATCACCCCTGACCAGAAATCCTGTTTATTTCTAAGCTGCATGATGGGTAGCTCCTTAACTGCGCTGCTGAAAATTTGTTGAAACAATATGCGCGTTGAGCGCACCGTGGCTCTGCTGGTTCTTAGCCCCTGTATGGGTTTTTGTCAGATCGCCAGCGAGGTTTGCATGGTAATGGAGAGCGGCCTCAAAGCAAACCCTGAACTTACCCCTAGACGATGGGGTTTTCCCTAGACATGTGTGAATTTGCCCACAAATCGTGCTGAATTGTGCGAAGTATTAACATTTAATAACCTAAAGTGCCGTGTGCAAGTGCGCATAGCATAGCTTTCTGAACGTTAGCTGACAAAACGAAGCGAATTTTGCGCTTTAATTTGAGACATTTTTCTGCGACAAACTCTTCAGAGACGATTGCATGCAGAGCATTTCGCCCGAATGTTCAATTTTGCTTTACGATACCGCCATGCTTGAAGATCTCGATCAACTCTCACTTCGCTTAGCAACGCTGATTGCCTACACGCAAGAGCTCGCCTCTGAGGCAGAGACTTTGCGTGCCAGTTTGTCTCAAGTGCAGTCAGAGCGTGACGCCTTGCAGGCCAAGCTCGCACAAGAAGGCACTCAGGCCAAAGCGTTAACCCGTAAGGTTGATGCCCATGCGTCAGAACAGGCGGCCCTGCAAGGCTCGCTTGATTTGTTCAAGCAAGAACAGTCAACGCTGCAGGCGCAACTGCGGTCACGCGAACACGAGGTTTCGACCTTGCGCGCAGCCACCGCGCAGGCGCGTGAACGCATCGAAGCCGTACTTGAGCGGTTGCCTGGCGCAGCAGCCGCCCCAGAGCAAGAGGCTCAATAATGGAACGCGTCGATATTTCTATTTTGGGTCGTGATTATTCCTTGGTGTGCCCTCCTGAAGAAAAGCAGGCCTTGACCGCTGCAGTTCAGCACATTAGTCAGCTAGCGGGGCGTATTCAAGGTACCGGCAAGGTCTCAGGCAACGAACGTATCGCTGTGATGGCGGCAATTCAGGTTGCGATCGAATTATTATCGGTGAAAGCGCCTGATGGCCCTCTAGGTGGTTTGGCTGTTGGTGACTTCAAGCGTAGAATCGGGGATATGAACGTGATGCTTGACGCGGTCTTACCAAAGCCTTCATCCAAAGTGCCCTAACCAAGCTAGCTCTAAAATGCGTGAATCAAGCTACCGTCAAAAACGTGACTTGGTCTGCGCGTCATTCATATAATTCACACGCCTAATCAGGCGTGTACAGTTTGTCCCTGCTGTGTTCGTGACTAGGTCATATATTCTCAGAACCAATGCTTATGGCATACATAGGTTGCGGGATAGCTCGACGGGAATGCGGGTCTCTAGCAGACGCGCTCAAAGTCAGCAGATCGCGGCCAACTTGAACTTACGGTTCGAGATGCCGGCCTAAACGGCACGAGCGGGGCATCTACATCAACGAGTCTGTGGTGTCACAGACTCGTTGTTTGATGGCAAGGCTCTCTACTTAGGCGTGTTATTTGGCTACTATGCCGCTAACGTACGCTCTTTGTTTGATGAGTGGATCGCGCATTTTTTCTGAGTCACCACGCTGTTCACACAAGATCTCTGTTTGATGTTTGGTTCACGCAGGCTCTTTGCCTGCGGTTGGGCGTTTCAAAATTTAGCGCTAGCGCTGCCCGCGTGCGCTAAAAAATAGCCAGATTCCCGCAAATACCATTGGTACCGACAGCCATTGTCCCATCGACATCCCCGCTGCCAGCAACCCCAAAAAATCATCGGGCTCCCGGGCAAACTCAGCGATAAATCTAAAAACACCATAGCCTATTAAAAATACCGCGCTGACCTGACCGGTTGGTCGAGGCTTATTCGCAAACCACCAGATCAACACAAATAGGGCCAAGCCTTCAAGACCTAGTTGGTATAACTGGGATGGATGTCGTGCAATGCCGTCGCCGCTTTGTCTGAAGACCATGGCCCAAGGTAAGTTGCTCGCTCTACCCCAAAGTTCGCCGTTGATAAAGTTACCCAGTCTACCTGCAGCAAGGGCAAGCGGTATCAGTGGCGCGACAAAATCGGCGACCTCGAAAAACTTGTAGCCGCGGCTGCGTGCAAGCCAGAACATCATCACCGAAACGCCCAGCAAGCCGCCGTGAAAAGACATCCCACCCTCCCAGAGGTAGGTGATTTCGAGCGGATGTGCCAGATAGTAAGCGGGCTTGTAGAACAAGACATAGCCGAGACGACCGCCGGCCACCACCCCTAAAACCCCATAAAAAATGATGTCTTCGAGGTCGCGCACGGTAAGCCGAGACTTGTTGTGAGCGATGCGCCATCGACCAAGCAGCCACGCCGAGCCAAATCCCACCAAATACATCAAGCCGTACCAATGAATGGTGAGCGGGCCCAAGCGCAGGGCAACAGGGTCAAAGTCGGGAAATTGCAGCATCGTGAGCTACCGGTCAAAAGATGTTCGATAATAACCCTTCAGCTTTACCCGAGATCTGCTTTGACAGATCGACCGAAGAAGGGTTAGCTTTGATAGCTATCCCGTTTTTTTTGTAATTCATCTTAGGTGTTCATTCATGGCAAATAACGAGCGTTCTAAACACATTACCGAGGGCGTGACGCGCGCGCCCAACCGATCGATGTATTACGGCATGGGCTACAAAGAAGCCGACTTTGCGAATCCCATGATTGGTGTGGCCAACGGGCATTCGACCATCACGCCTTGCAACAGTGGCTTGCAGCCTCTCGTTGACGCTGCGATCGCCGCCATCCGCGAGGCGAAAGCGAATCCACAGGTGTTTGGCACGCCGACGATTTCGGATGGCATGTCAATGGGTACAGAGGGGATGAAATACTCTCTCGTTTCGCGCGAAGTGATCGCCGACTGTATTGAGACCGCTGTTCAAGGTCAGTGGATGGACGGCGTAGTGGTTGTGGGTGGGTGTGATAAAAATATGCCAGGCGGTATGATTGGTATTGCTCGCATGAACGTCCCCGGCATCTACGTGTACGGCGGCACGATAAAACCTGGCTCACACAAAGGGCGCGACTTGAATATCGTTTCGGTTTTCGAAGCGGTGGGTGAGTTCACTATGGGCCGCATGAGCCAAGAAGATTTCAAAGCGATCGAGCAAAAGGCAATTCCGGGTTCGGGATCGTGCGGCGGGATGTACACAGCCAACACAATGAGCTCTTCGTTCGAGGCGATGGGGATGGCGCTGCCGTATTCAAGCACACTTGCCAACGAAGATCAGGTGGCCATTGACAATGCGGCCGAGGCTGCGCGGGTGTTGGTTGACGCTGTGCGAAACAATCGCCGTCCACGTGACATCATCACACGCAAGTCTCTTGAAAATGCTGTTTCAGTGATTATGGCGATTGGCGGGTCTACCAACGCCGTGCTGCACTTTCTTGCCATTGCCCACGCGGCCGAAGTGCCCTGGACGATCGACGATTTCGAAACAGTGCGTCAACGCGTGCCAGTGCTGTGTGACCTGAAACCATCGGGTCAATTTTTGACGGTCGATCTGCATCGTGCCGGAGGTGTGCCGCAGGTCATGAAGATCTTGCTCAATGCGGGCTTGCTGCACGGCGACTGCATGACGATTTCGGGTAAGACTATTGCCGAAGTCTTAAAAGATGTGCCAGACCAACCGCCGGCAGGCCAGCAGGTGATCCGACCCATCGCCAACGCCATGTACAAACAAGGCCATTTGGCGATTTTGAAAGGCAATCTTTCGCCTGAGGGTTCGGTCGCAAAAATCACTGGCCTTAAAAATCCTGTCATTACTGGGCCTGCACGTGTGTTTGACTCAGAAGATGACGCGATGGCTGCGATTATGGAACGCAAAATTACGCATGGCGATATCGTGGTGATTCGCTACGAGGGGCCTCAAGGTGGGCCAGGCATGCGCGAAATGTTGGCACCAACGTCGGCGTTAGTGGGTCAAGGCCTGGGTGAAACAGTTGGCTTGATTACCGATGGACGTTTCTCTGGCGGTACGTGGGGAATGGTGGTTGGGCACGTTGCACCCGAGGCATTTGTGGGCGGCTTAATTGGCCTGATTCAAGAGGGTGACTCAGTGACGATCGATGCCCATCAGCTGCTGCTGCAACTCAACGTGCCCGAGGCTGAAATTGCCACGCGTCGCAAAGCGTGGGTACAGCCCAAGCCACGCTACACCCGTGGCGTGTTAGCTAAGTTTGGTCGTCTGGCTAGCACAGCCAGTCGCGGAGCTGTGACGGATGCGTTTGACGAATAAGTCGTTAGGGGCTAAGTCTCCAGGGCTGGTTGCGGCCCTGGTGTGCTGCTTTTGCATGATTGTGTCTCAAGCTGTTGTGGCGCAAGCGGCTTCGCCTTTACCTTTAACTGCGGTTCCGGCCGTCCCTGCTCTGTCGCTCGACGCGGGGTTAGCGTTGGCACGTAAAAAAAACTGCTTAGGTTGTCATCAGCTCGATTCCAAGCGTGTTGGCCCTAGCTTTCAAACAATTGCACAACGCCACAGCGTTCAGCCCGACTCGCTTGAGTATTTAGCAGGCGCTATCCGCCAGGGTGGGCGAGGGCGCTGGGGGGCGGTGCCTATGCCGGCTCAACCGCACGTCAACCAACAAGATGCGCTGCAACTTGCGCAGTGGATCATCACTTTAAGGTAGTTTTATGCAAAACCCAAATGAGACGAATCACGCAGCCGCTGACCGCCAGACGGCTGTTTTTGGTGGTGGATGCTTCTGGTGTACTGAGGCTGTCTTTACTGCGATGAAAGGCGTACTCTCAGTGCAGTCAGGCTATTGCGGAGGTTCGGTGCAGAACCCCACCTACGAACAAGTCTGTGGCAAAGAGACCGGCCACATTGAGGTTGTGAAGATCGAGTTTGACGCCCAGCAGGTTGACTTTGTGTCGCTGCTTGAGGTGTTCTTTGCTACCCACGACCCCACGACCCCTGGGCGCCAAGGTAACGACGTGGGGCCACAGTACCAGTCTGCCGTGTTTTATCAAGATGCAGCTCAGCAACAAGCGGTTGAGCAGTACGTCTTGCATTTAGACGCATCTGGGGCGTACGATGCCCCAGTCTGCACCGAGCTGCATGCGGCGGCTAAGTTCTGGCCCGCAGAGCAATATCACGCTGATTACTTTGCGCTGCATCCTGAGCAAGGCTATTGCCAGTTCGTGATTGCACCCAAGGTTCAAAAGTTTCGTAAGCAGTTTTCGGCCAAATTAAAGGGCTAATCGCAGCCTTTTTTGCCCAGATTAAAAATAAATCTTAAAAAAAGCCCGTATTTCAGTTTTATTTCGGGTTTACGTTTGACAGGGCAAAATAATCCATGCATAATCTCGTTTCTCTGCTTCTACCAAAGCAGGGTTGCAGCAAAAGCCAGTCGCAGCAAGACAGTTAGTTAACTGTCAATTGCTGAAAGATAGTGAATAGTTGCAAGAAATTAGCCGAAGTTAGAAGTCAAAAACTAGGTTATAATACGTTCTACCGAGTAAGCAGTACCGAATACCATGTTCTTTAAAAATTTGACAACCGATAAGTGTGGGCGCTTGGAATGAGTGTCGCAGGTTTGCTAGCTGTAACAGGTTAGTAAATTGCAAACGAAATCAAGTGCTCACAAAGAAGTTTGGAAATAAAAGTTTAGGTGTCAAAGCCTAGATGAGTCATAACCTCACTTCCTTTGAGCAGCGACGTATAACCGGCCTTGGGGTAAAACCTAGGGTCAAGGAAATACGATTTATACAGAGATTAAACTGAAGAGTTTGATCCTGGCTCAGATTGAACGCTAGCGGGATGCCTTACACATGCAAGTCGAACGGCAGCGCGGACTTCGGTCTGGCGGCGAGTGGCGAACGGGTGAGTAATATATCGGAAC
>CAMCII010000133.1 GCA_945874505.1 Bordetella parapertussis
GGCCTCAAACGCATCTTGATAGAGGGCGGAGCAGATACCGTGTCGCGCTTCATGCAGGCAGGCTGCCTCGATCGCCTGCACGTCATTGTGGCCCCGATCATCATGGGCTCGGGTCGGCCCGGTTTTTCTCTGCCCGCGATCGAGCACATGGATCAAGCCGTTAGGATAAAAATGCACCCTCACCCACTCGAAGATGATGAGATGCTGTTTGACTGCGATCTGTCAGGGCAACGAGTCAGAATCGTTTAGCTTCGCAACGGCGCAGGTACGCTCAACAACTTCCTCAAACAATCGGGTACAGTCAGCCCACGAAGGTTGCTGCGCGGCCGCCAACAACGCCCCTTGCGAAAGACTCTGACGTAAAGTTTGATCTTGCATGATTTGACGCAAAGCGTTTTGCAAACTGTCGACATCGCCTGGCTTGGCCAATAAGCCTGCAGTAGCGGGTACCGTATCAGGGATTGCGCCTGCAGTCGTACCAATGACCGGTAAACCATGTGCCAGTGCCTCGGCATACGCCATCCCGTAACCTTCAAAACGAGACGCCAGCACAAATACATCAGCCTGCGAATAGAGCATTTGCAAATACGCAGAGTCAATCGCACCGAGCACGCGCACACGATTTAACAAGTCAAACCTTTCGAGGTCTGCACGCAGTTGCGCGACTGCCTCGGCGTCACGCGTCAAGTCGCCTGCGATCGTCAAGTGCCAAGGCAACTCTGTTAGCTTCGCTAACGCAGGCAGCAAAATATCAAAGCCTTTACGTTTGACAACAGAGCCCACCGATAACAACTGCAGCGGTCCTTGTAGTGCAGGCCTCGACGCTCTCGAGACACGGTCAGTGCCGGGCAAGATGCTGGTGATCGCCTGGCGTGGCACTGCAAAATGTTCAACAACGTCTTGCAACGTAGCAGGGCTTGTCACCACCACCCACGTGGCATGCGCCAGCGCACGCCGCTCGCTATGCTTGAAGTGCGCCGACTGCGCTGCACTCAAGCCGGTCTCAAACGCAAGCGGGTGATGCACTAGGGCGATCAACGGGTGGCGTTGTCGTAAGTGCGCGGCCACCTCGGGCAACACACCAAACGCCAAGCCATCAATCACCACAGGCACGCCAGGCTCAAGCGTCAGCAAGCTTTCACAGGCCTGTTGCCGCGTGTCAAGATCGGGGTACGGAAACCCATCACCTAGCCCCAGCACCTCTAGATGCCAGCCATTCGCTCTCAAACCCTCAACGATATGACGATCATAGATATAGCCGCCCGTCGCCGTGAGTAAATCACCCGGTATCGCAAACACCAAACGCTTCATGTGGTCGCTCAATCAACAGCCTTTTAAATTGCAGCCTCGTACCAGGCGCGCGCGACGTGCGATTCAGAGATCGTGATGCGGATCGCGTGCAACTCTTTGCCATCGCGACCAAGCGTGCCCGAGCGAGCTGCCTTGGCGAGCTGATCAAAAATGTATTTTGTTAAAAACTCAGTTGTCGTGTTCATGCCCTTAAATTCAGGATGATCGTCTAGATTTGAATAATTCAGAGGCTTGAGCGTGTCTTTCAGTACATCAAGTGCACGGCCGATGTCGACGACGATGCCGTTTACATCTAACGTTTTGGCGATAAAAGCCGCGTCAACCACAAAGGTGGCGCCATGCAAGGCTTGAGCTGGGCCAAACACTTGGCCGCGAAAAGAATGGGCAATCATGATGTGATCGCGAACTTCGACTGTAAACACAACGAACTCCTTAAGAGTAATGAATAAGCTGGCAAAGAATGCCGCTTGGTTGACCTAAATTATGAGTAATGAATCAGCTGACAAAGAATGCCGTTTGGTTGACCTAAATTATGAGTAATGGATCAGCTGGCAAAGAATGCCGCTTGGTTGCCCTAAAATTTGGGGTAATTGTTTGGGTAAATCGGCAAAGGCAACGGCAGGTGCAAGCAGTGCGTCAAGCCTTGCATCTTTCAACAGTTCAAGCGCAACACCCAGCCTGCGACGGTAGCTGTAACGTGGTCGGCGCGTCGCCGAGACGTGTCCAACCTGACTCGATTGCAGACGCAATTGCTTACTATGAAACGCGCCACCCAAGGGCGCGCCCACAATCTGTGTTCCGTACCAGCTCAGTTCAAGCACTGTGGCTTCTTCGCCGGCAAGCCTAAGTGCTGTAGTTAGGCCCGCGGCCGAGGCACTCGTGTGAAACACAAGGTCGCAATCAAGAGGTGCGGTGGCTTCTGACGCAAACTTCACGCCAAGTTGCTTGGCCAGCGCGGCACGGTCGGGGTTAATATCCACCAGCGTGACCTCTGCGCCCGGCAGATGCCCACACAAAAAGGCCACCAAACAACCCAAGACGCCACCACCCACCACGGCGATTCGATCGCCCGGGCCCGGTGCAGCGTCCCACACAGCATTCAGCGCGGTTTCCATATTCGCGGCCAAGACGGCTCGCTCGGGTGGGACCGCCCCGGGTATCGCCATGACCGCGGCGGCGGCTAAATTAAAAAAGTCTTGGTGCGGGCTCAGGCTAAATACGCAACGATTGAGCAGCTCGGGCGGGCCACTTTGCACCAGGCCCACCGAGGCATAGCCATACTTGACCGGAAAGGGAAAATCTCCGCCCATAAATGGTGCGCGCATACGCGTAAATTCAGCCTCAGGGACTTTGCCCGCAAACACCAAGGACTCGGTCCCCCGGCTCAGCGCACTGAAGAGCGTGCGGACTCTGACTTGCCCAGCCTGTGGTGCAGGCAACGGCTCGGTGAGCAGCGCTGCGACGCCCGCAGACACGTACCATAGAGCCTGGGCCTGGCCTGATAATGAAGCATCAAAGGCTGAGCTTGACACGTAACATCCTTGATTGTGATGACTGTGACTCGAACACAGAGAAGTTTCAGGGGTCTTGTTAACACCCTGAGCGCTCTGCCCTATACTGCGCGAGCCTGTGCAAACAGTATAAGTGAGTCAAAGGCCTTGATTCTGAAATATCAACACCCGTTTCCCAACCCATATGCTAACAGTCAGAAGAATTATATTTGGATCCCTTGCCATCCTGAGCTTTGTGGCGATGCTCGGCCTCATGCATGCTGCGCTAAGCCCAGAGTTGAGCGCGTGGGCGACCTACAGCCTACTGGCGTTGTTTGCCGTGACTCTGCCCTGGACCGTTGTCGGCTTCTGGAATTCAAGCATTGGATTTTTGGTCGGTGTGCTCGCCCGCGACCCCTTGGCCGTCCTCCTGCCGCTCGGCGCGCGCGCAAGCATGACCGACCCGATTACCTCGTCGACAGCCGTTGTACTGTGCATCCGAAACGAAACCCCCACACGCCTTGAACGCAATCTTGAAGCGATGATGCAAAGCTTGGCTGCCACGGGCTTTAGTCAACAATTGCATGTTTACGTACTAAGCGACACCAATGATGAGGTCATCGCGCAACAAGAACAACAATGCTTTGCAGCGATGACCGCGCGCTGGGCATCGCGCCTTGCCCTCACCTATCGGCGACGCACTGACAACAAAGGGTATAAAGCGGGCAACATCGCCGATTTTTGTGCGCGCTGGGGGCACCTGCATGAGTTCGTAGTGACGTTGGATGCGGACAGCTTCATGACGGGTCGCGCCATTTTGCGTTTAGTGCGCATCATGCAGGCCAACCCAACACTTGGAATTTTGCAAGGTCTGGTTGTCGGCTTGCCCTCCACAAGTGGGTTCACACGGCTGTTTCAATTTGGTATGCGCTTGGGCATGCGCTCGTACACCATGGGCTCAGCCTGGTGGCAAGCAGACTGTGGGCCCTACTGGGGGCACAACGCCGCAATTCGTATCAAGCCTTTTGTTGAACATTGCGAGCTGCCCCCGTTGCCCGATCACAAGGGCACACCCAGACACATCCTGAGCCACGATCAAGTCGAAGCCGTGCTCATGCGGCGTGCGGGCTTCGAAGTACGGGTGATCCCGCAAGAAGATGAAAGTTGGGAAGAAAATCCACCGACCTTAATCGAATACATTCGCCGAGACCTGCGTTGGTGCGAAGGCAATCTGCAATACGTCCACTTGTTGACTCTGCCAGGTCTAAAGTTGTTAAGCCGCTATCAGTTATGCATCCCTATGTTGATGTTCTTGGGCTCGCCGGCCTGGATCGCCTTGTTATTACTCTCAATGGTATTGTTGTGCCTAGCACCCACCCCAGCCGCATTTATGCACGGTGAACTTGGCCTGACCCTGCTCAGCATAACCCTGCTCATGTGGTACATGCCTAAACTGACTGGGGCACTTGATGTGCTGCTGCGCGCCAGCGAGCGTAAGTGTTTTGGTGGTGGTCTGCGTTTTGCTTTTAACTTCACCATCGAAATGTTTTTTTCGCTGTTGATGACCCCCATCACTTGGTTGAATCACACCATTTTTATCATTGGTCTGCTGTTCGGAAAAAAATCAGGCTGGACCGGTCAAGCGCGCGACGATCATTCGGTACCGTTCGCCGTTGCCTTGCGGCAATTCTGGCCCCACACCCTCTCGAGCCTCGTGCTCGCTGGTGCAGTGTGGCACACCCATCCAACCACCCTACCCTACGCGCTAATTATGCTCAGCGGCTTGCTCTTATCGATCCCGATCGCCGTGCTAACCTCATGGCCAAGTTTTGGCGGCATGATGATTCGATGGAAATTAGTCAGCTTACCGGAAGAAATTACTCCGCCAGCAGCCTTAAAACCTCTTGACCTTGAGGTATTAAAGATGTCGCGCAAGTCTCACGACAACCGCCAAGCATGACAAACTCTGGTCAAGGGCGTAACCCCATCAGTTTCATCGCGCTGTATACCCGCGTATTAAAAATGCTGGGCTCAGATCGCAAGCTCGGTTGGACACTGGCCGGCGCAAACGTCGTACTCGCGATGTCAATGTTTGGCGAACCCATTTTATTCGGCCTGGTCATCGATGCGCTCTCGCGCGCTTCGATGAACGACCCAGCAGGCATCTGGTCCTCGCTATGGCCTTTGTTGTTGATCTGGGTTGGTTTTGGTTTGTTCACAATTTCTTGTGGTGCGGTGATCGCACTCTTGGCAGACCGCTTGTCACATCGACGCAGGCACATCGTCTTGCGTGACTATTTCGAGCATGTTCTCCAATTACCACTTGCGCAACAAGTCGACACGCACTCTGGCCGTCTGATGAAAACAATGCTGCAAGGGACCGATGCTCTTTGGTGGCTCTGGTTAAGTTTTTTTAGAGATCACCTAGCCGCTGTGGTTGCGCTCATTGTTTTGGTGCCTGTCGCGCTTTATATTAATTGGCGACTCGCCCTAGTGCTCATCATTCTGTGCATCGTATTTGTTTGGCTGACGCATTTTATTTTGCGTAAGACACAAACTCTTCAACAACAAGTTGAGGGTCATCACTCGGATTTGGCTGAGCAGGCGTCAGATACCTTAGGCAATATCGCACTGGTGCAAAGCTTTGCTCGCATCGAGCACGAGGTCAGCTCACTCAAAAATATTAGTCAGCGCGTCTTGGGTGCTCAGATGCCTGTGCTGTCTTGGTGGGCGCTAGCCAACGTCCTCACTCGCTCGGCGACCACCTTAAGTATTTTGTGCATCGTTGCGCTAGGCGCATGGTTATTTACTCAAGGCCAGACCAGTGTTGGCGCCATCGTCACCTTCATCTCTTTTTCAGGGATGGTGATTATGCGGCTTGAGCAGATTGTCGGGTTTGTGCATCGCCTCGCAATGGAGGCACCCCGTCTTCAAGAATTTTTTCATGTTCTGGATACCGAGCCATCGATACATGACTCACCCCTCGCCATCGACCCAGGGCGGGTCCGAGGGGCGATTGCCTTTGAAAACGTCACTTTTGCGTACGATAAAAAAAATCCAGCGGTCAAAGGCCTGAGCTTTACCCTCAAGCCGGGCACAACGATCGCCTTAGTCGGTGCCTCGGGTGCGGGCAAGTCAACCGCCTTGAGCCTCTTGTATCGCGCCTTTGATCCACAGTCTGGCCGCATTACGGTGGATGGTCATGACATTCGTGACTTACAGCTGGCCGCGCTACGTAGCAATATTGGCGTCGTATTTCAAGAGGCACTGTTGTTCAATCGTTCAATCGCTGACAATCTCAAAGTTGGCTTACCCGAAGCAACCGAGGCACAGTTACGCCAAGCGTGTGCAAACGCACAAGCGCTTGATTTCATCGAGCAACATCCGCAAGGTTTCGATACCAAGATTGGTGAACGCGGGCGCGCACTTTCAGGCGGTGAGCGTCAGCGCTTATCTATTGCAAGAGTCTTATTGAAGAATCCGCCAATCTTGATTTTGGACGAAGCGACTAGCGCTCTGGATAGCGCCACAGAAACAAAGTTACTACAAGCGCTTGACGCCGTCACGAAAGACCGCAGCACGCTTGTGATTGCGCACCGATTAGCAACCATTCGCAAAGCAGACAAGATTTTAGTGATGGATCACGGCACGATCGTTGAGGCAGGTTCATTTGACGAACTGTACGCACAGGGCGGTCGTTTTACACAGTTGGTGAAAGTGCAGTTTTCAGATGCTTCGGGAAATTTTATTTCATGAGGATCATCACTCAGTCGTTTGCAATGGCCTTGAACACACAATTGCCGAGTCGCTTGCTGCAGCGTTGAACACTGATTTCCTCGCACGCAGTTGCGAAACCTTACAGAGGGAAAGATGACTAGTTTTTCAGCTCAATGGCTTGCCTTACGCGAACCTGCAGATCACCGGGCGCGAGATCGCGCTTTGCAAAATAAAGTGTGCGAGCAACTCGCGAATGTTGCGCGCACTGAACAGCGTGCCGTTCGTTTGATCGATCTTGGCTGTGGCTCTGGTTCAAACTTGCGCGCATTGGCAACGTCGCTACCTGAGCAACAACACTGGACACTAGTCGACTACGATCCCTCGTTACTGACAGCGGCACGTGCCGCACTAGTTGCTTGGGCAGACGAGGTCATCGATGACAGCACGAGTCTGACTCTTCGTAAAAATAACAAAAAAATTGAGATTGAATTCGCTCAAGTTGACCTTGCGCGTGACATCGAGCGCGTGCTGGCCTGGCCTGCTGATGTCATCACTGCCGCGGCATTTTTTGATCTGGTCGCTGAGTCGTGGTTGGTACGCTTTTGTCAGGCACTACGCACAACACTTTATACGGTATTGACCTACGATGGCTCTGAGCAATGGCTACCACCGCATTCTGCGGATAACTCAATATTGAAGGCTTTTCATGCTCACCAGAAAACAGACAAGGGCTTTGGCGTCGCCGCAGGCCCAGAGGCCAGCAACGTCATGCAACGCGAGTTAACAGCGCGCGGCTTTCAAGTCACGCTCGCCTCTAGCCCCTGGAAAATCGATCAAACCGAAGCGGCGTTCATACACGCCTTAGCAACAGGTAGTGCGGCTGCGGTGCGCGAAACTGGTTTACTCGATGAGCAAGAGGTCAACCAATGGTTAGCAGCGCGCAGGAGTGCACAGCACTGTACGGTTGGGCACTGGGATATTCTGGCGATCCCCAGCTGATTAGCCGACAGTATTTTTTAAGGTGCCCACGCGGTCGATGATGATCTCGACCGTATCGCCTGACTTTAAAAATCTTGGTGGCTTGCGGCTAAAGCCGACACCCTCTGGCGTGCCGGTTGCGATGACATCACCAGCACGAAGTTCAGTCACGCTTGACATGTACTCAATCAGCTTTGCAACTGAAAAAATCATTGTTGAAAATGATGCGTGCTGCATCGACTCGCCCGATACTAAGGTCGTGAGTGAGAGTTTCTCAAGTGGGCCTACCTCATCTGGGGTCACTAAGGCGGGGCCAATTGCGCTTGAGCGAAAAAAATTTTTACCTTGATCGACCGTGCGTTGAAACTGATAGTCGCGCACTGAACCATCCATAAAGCACGTGTAGCCAGCAACATAACTCAGGGCGTCGGCTGCGGCAACATTACGTGCTGTCTTGTTTAGGACAACAGCCAACTCGCCCTCAAAATCGTATTCAGGCGATAAGGTTGGTTTTTCAAATAACTCGCCATGTGCGACGATTGCAGCGGGGATCTTCACAAATGTACGTGGAAACTCAGGAAGCTTATGGCCAGCTTCAGCCGCATGCGCAGCATAATTTAAACCAATGCAGTGCATGGTCACGGGTTCAACAAACAGTGGCAAGTACCTCAGGCTAGTTTCGCTGCGGTCGGCACGCGTGGCAGACGCAATAACCGCCCGCGCCGCGTCAAAACCATTCTTTTGAATTAACTGCAACAGGCTTGAGTAATCTTGGCCAATTTTGGTAGACAGGTCGATGACATCGCCATTGGGTTGAATGGCACCATAGCGTGATTGACCATCGACAAGATAACTGGCTAGCTTCATGGAATAGTTCTCCGAACTCAAGATCGTGTTGTTAGGGGACTGAGCAAAAGCTTAGCGTATATATGGCGGGTCTGCTTAACAGAGTGACTTTGCTTCGATGGCTTGTTTTTCTGAGAACAGCGGTTTGCCTGAAACGGTTGGCGCGGTTTGATCCGTTTACGCCGCTTTTTCGACCGGGTGCCATTCCCGGCGAAACGCTTCACGATAGCTGAAGCGGTCAGCCGGATGCACGCTCACTGCCAGCTCAACCAAATCGTCACGCTCGTCAATGTAGCGTCTGGCTACCCACAGCCCAGCACTTCGCGCTGGCGCATTCAGTCGCTTTGCCAGTGCGGCTGGCAGTAGCATCGCACGCAGTTCTTGTTGCACGGCTTTGATATGACAATCAAATTGTTTTTCAATCAATTGATAGAGCGGTTGCGTCATGTGCCCACTCACTCCTGACTTCTGCCACTTTTGCTGATATTTGATAGGCCTGAATAATTAGCTATTATTTTTCAATTAGTTACGTTTTTTGATTTCTCGAGTTTACGCACTAATGCTATCTTTTGGGCATGCGCGGCGATCTCACAACTCGAAAGACAA
>CAMCII010000134.1 GCA_945874505.1 Bordetella parapertussis
TCATCACAAGCGCGATCGGAATTGAGCCTGAAATACCCCAGGCAAACACAGCAGCAACCGCGCTGCCGACTAGACCGACCAAGAACGTCACGAGCATTTCGCGTTTGACCAACTGCCATACATTTTTTTCAGTAATGCGGCCGACGGCAAGTGCACGAATAATTAAGGTCATGGTCTGATTGCCCGAGTTGCCGCCGATACCGGCCACAATCGACATTAAAAATGCGAGCATCACGATGGTGCTGACGGTATCTTCAAAGCGCGACGCGACAAACGAGGCAATGGCAGCTGTACACAAGTTGAGTAACAGCCAGGGCGCACGGTTACGTAAGGCCATCGAGACTGGCGCGAAGATATCTTCTTCTTGCATACCGGCGCGTGACAAGGCTTGTTCGTCAGAGTCTTCGCGGATCACGTCCACGACCTCTGCGATGGTGACGCGCCCGACCAAGCGGCCCAGGTCGTCCACGACGGGTGCCGACACCAAATCGTAGCGCTCGAAGGCGCCAGCGGCGTCAGAGTCAGAGTCGAGCGGGCTCAGTGAGAGATAATCTGGACTCATCACCGACGACACATCTATCTCTGGCTCGTTGACCAACAAAGCAGATAAGGTCAAGGTGCCAAGGAGTTTGTCTTTCCGATCAACAACAAAAATCTGATCGGTATGATCAGGCAGTTCAGGCAGACGCCTGAGATAGCGCAGAACGACTTCGAGGGACACGTCTTCGCGAACGCGCACCATTTCAAAATCCATGATGCTGCCAACGCTATCGTCGGGGTAGCCCATGGCTTCAATGAGGCGGGCGCGCTCTTCAATGGTGAGGCCCTTTTGAACTTCGGCCACCACATCGGGCGGCAGATCGGGCGCTAGGTCTGCGAGTTCATCGGCGTCCATGTTGCCGGTGGCGGCAACCAGGTCTTGGCGATCCATGGCCTCGATCAGTGATTCACGGACCCAGTCGGCGACTTCAAGCAGAACGTCTGCATCGTGCTCTGAGCCGACGAAGCGCCAGATCAAGAGGCGGTCATCGCTGGGCAGAGACTCGAGGATAAAGGCGATGTCGGCAGGATGAAGACTGTTGACTAACGCAGAGAGTTCGGCCTCGTGCTGTCGATGTAACAAGCCCTCGACTAATTCAGCGCGCGAATCATTTTGCTCTTGTCGGTGCACCAGATTTTCGACCAGTGCGTGGCGATGCAAGACCTCTTGAACAGTCGCGAGTGCGAGCTGTGCGTCTTCGGGGTCGAGGCGACCAACCGGTGTTGTGGCGTCAGGTGTAGTTTGGGTCATGAGTCGTTGCCGGGCAAACGTACTATTCAAACTAACGTGCAAGGCTAGAACTACTAAGGGCGATCAAGCAACAAGCTTGACGAGCGCGTAACCACCCGACCCCAACAGTATAAACAAGATCACGCCCAAGACCACGACGCGCGGGCCTGCTTTGCGTATTTGCGCAAAGCGTGTCTCGATACCGAGGGCAGTCATCGCCATGGTCAGCATAAAGATGTCGAGGGTGCGCAACGCTTGAAGCATTGGTGCGGGGATAATGTGCGCCGAGTTGATCAAGGCTAGCACCACGAATCCAATCGCAAACCAGGGAATTGGAAGCTTCGGTTTGGCACCTGTTGGGTCGACTGCGGTTGCATTCGAGCGCTGCAGCCAAACGCCAAGAACAAGCAACACAGGTACCAGTAAGGCGACGCGCGTCATCTTGACGATGGTGGCAACCTCAGTGGTGGCGGCATCAATGTTGCTTGCCGACGCGACGACTTGAGCCACTTCATGAACGGTGCCACCCAAAAAAATTCCGAAGCTGCGCGGGTCAAGGTTGATCCAGCCAAACTGAAACAGCAGAGGATATAAAAACATGGAAATAGTGCCAAACAGGACCACCGTGGCAACGGCAACGGCACTTTTGTGCGGCTCAGCTTTTAGCGTAGATTCGAAAGCGAGTACTGCTGCAGCCCCACAAATCGCGCTTCCTGCTGCTGTGAGCATGGCGGTGTCGCGATCAAGTTTCAGTAGCCGTGTTCCCGCAAGCGTACCTAAAATGAGTACGCTTAAGACGATGACGGTCGATACAATAATGCCAGGCAAGCCGACTTCGATAATTTGCTGGATGCTGATATTTAGACCATAAAACGCGACGGCAACCCGCAGTACGCGACGGGCCGTAAAGTGCACGCCGATACCCCATTCGGCGGGCATGGTACCGCGCAAAAAGTTACCGTACAGCATCCCACAGACAATACCGACTACCAACGGGCTAAAGCCCATGGCCTTAATAGTAGGTGTGGTGGCCAATTGGACGACGGCGGCTGCCAGCAAGCCGACAAACAGAACGCCATTAATTTTGTCGCGCCACGGCGACGTACTGACAAGTGTAGGCTGAGACATGCGAGGAGCTTGCTGTAAAGAGGTGACCAAAGGGCTGCGAATCAGGCGTGTCGAGATACTACCCTGAAATGCATCAGCCAGCGCACTGGCTTTTGCATTTGGCTGAATCGCCGCATTGCAGAGCCAGGGCTTTTCGCTAAATTCCGGTACAGTCGCACAATGAGCTCTCAGACATGAATACGCAAAATGCCCGAGCGGCGCAGCGAGCGCAAGTGCTTAGGCTGTTAGGCCTGCCCAAAGCGTGGGCGGGTCACGACTCTTACACCCTGCTTGATTTGGATGACGACGACGGCTTGCGCTTCGTGACACTCTGGAGCCAATGGCGCAGCGACCCCAGACGTTGTGCGAGGCTGCATGTTGTCTTGGTGGTTCAAGGGCTTAGCTTGGCTAGCACTTTGCAGAGTCGCTTGCTCGGTGTGTTGCCCGAGCAAGATCATGCGCTTGCCGAACAACTGGTGAAGCAATGGCCCTTAAATCTTCCGGGAGTGCATCGCCTTGAGTTCGAGGCGCTTAACGTGACGTTAACGCTGGCTGTGGGCCCCGCAAACGTGATGCTCTCGCGCTTGTCTCTTGCGGCCGAGGCAGTGATTTTGTCTGAGGCGCAGTTAGCCGAGCCGGCGCCTGGACAAGAGGTCGGCGCAGTTGGGCTGGGACGCTTGATGAAAGCCGAGACAGTGTTGTTAGCTTGTGCAACCAGAGCGACCTGGCCTGCTTGGTTTGAAACAAGTCTGGTTTTTCATGAACAAACGACTCATCAGCTAGAGGCGGGGCTTGAGCGGCCCGAGCCAACCTCATCGTACTCTGTCTTGCGAGCGCGCGCGTCGCCGCGGGCGCTCGCTTGTGCGGGTAGTGATGCGCCTTGTTATTTGCCAGCGGCGCTGCGCCATCTGGTTGTGGTGGGAGGCGGGCTTGCAGGGTTGCACGTGGCGCAAGCTTTCGCCCTGAGAGGTTGGCGTGTCACGGTGTTTGAGGCGAGTGTCGCTCAAGCGCAGCAGCAGTCCGCGCACCTTGCCGCGGCCTTGACGCCGGTTGTCTCACGTCAAGATGATCAATACGCACGGCTGTCGCGTGCGGGGGTTTTGCGTGCTCAGGCGCGCTGGGCGCAGGTGCCGGAGGCCATCGTCACACCTTGCGGTGCGCTTCAGTTGCAGCGGACCAGCGGGCGTATTGTCGACTTAAAAAAAATCGCTGAGGGGTTGGGGTTCTCTGAGCAATTTATGCGTTTTGTGGATGCGGCACAGGCCAGTGAGTTAGCGGGCATGCCGCTGACACGTGGTGGCCTGTATTTTCCGGCGGCGTGCAGGGTGCAGCCTAAGCCTTTACTAGACAAACTGGCACGAACAGAGGGCATCACTTGCCTGAACGCACAGGTCGCACGAATTGAGCGCGGCCTGACAAACTGGCGTGTGTTCGATCAGGCAGGCCGCGTGCTGACTGCGGCGCCACAGCTGGTGTTGGCCGCAGGGATGGCCACACAACAGCTTCTGGCGGCAAGTGGATTACTCGCGAGCAGTTCGCGTTTAGCGTCGATGTACGGGCTAGGGGGCGAACTCACTTATGTGGATCAGACCCTGCTCGAGGGCGGGCCTCGTTGTATTGTGTCGGGTGACGGTTATGTACTGCCTGCCTTGCAGGGGCAATGCGTGGTGGGGGGAAGCTACCTGAATGAAGCAGTCTCACCCGAGGCCGTGGCGTTGGCAAGACAAGAGAATCTCGAGCGCGGCGCGCAATTGTTAAATATTTCATTGCCGCCCAGCGCTGGTTTGCCACCCGGGTTACCAGGTTGGGGTGGGCAGCGTGCCGTTGTTCCTGACCGGTTTCCGGTTGTTGGGCCTATTTCGGGCTCGGCTGGGCTTTGGGTCGCGACAGGCTTTGCCTCGCGAGGGCTCAGTTGGGCCAGTTTAGTGGGCGATCTGATTGCCGCGTCTCTCATGAACGAGCCTTTACCCCTAGAAAACGATATAATTACGAAGATTAGTAAAAATTAGCAGTTTTTTGATGAATAAAGAGCAATTTTAATGTTTCATCAACGCTGCCAGCAGATGACGTGTACGTATTTTTAATACCCTTCGGTCGCTTTCAAAAAAGATTTAATCCGTATTTATACGGTTTGAGTTTATTAAAGTGTCTAAATCCGTCAAAATAGCGCCTTTGGTCGCTTAAACCTTTGCGCTAAACATGTATCTAGACACCCTAAAGCTAATTGAGACGCTGCCCACTAAGGCAAGCTTCGACGTGGGTGGCGGGTTCGGGCTTGCTGTCGAGCCTCATGCGCCGGGTGTCTACAGAATTCGTTGTGGTCGCCCCGAGGCGCTGGCTGCTGATATTTTGCCTGGCAGTCGTGGTCGTGCGCACGCTGAGGTGTTGTTAGCACGCCCTGAGGCAATTGGTGAGTCGGTACTTGAACCGTTAACTGACGAGGTCAAGGGATGGCAACTGACTCAAGGTGACTCGACCCTCGAACTGCAGTCAGACCCCTTTCAATTAATCTTAAAACGCCACGGTAAACCCTTGTTAGTGTTGTCTGCTGCCGGTATCCAGGGCGCTGAAAATTTTTGGACGCTCGGCTTTGAGCTGCAACCAGAAGAAAAGATATTTGGCTTGGGCGAGACGCATGGTGATCTCGATCGCCGTGGCGAAACGATCTTGTCCGATGACCCTGAGCACCGCGCCTTGCCGCTGGCCTGGAGCCCAAACGGGTGGGGTGTGTATGTCAACTCTTTAAGCCGCGTTGAGCATGACCTCGGCTGCGAAAGCGCCGATGAGTACGCGATTGCTCTTGAAGACGCTACCTTAGATTTTTTTCTGTTTGCCGGCGAGCCTGCCGAAATCCTCAACCAATATACCCAACTCACTGGGCGCGCTGGGCAACCGGCGTTGTGGTCAATGGGGGTTTGGGTTGAGCAGCCGCTAGGCCACAGTGCGACGCAAACCGCCGAAATGATCGCTGATTTTCGTGCACAACAGGTCTCAGTCGATGGGGTCTTGATGTTGCCTCCCGCTGCCTGGACATACCAAGATTCAAAACTGCTTCCTGATTGGGATAGCGAGCGTTTTCCAGACCCCAAGCAGATGATGGGTGTCTTCGGCAAACACGCTGTGCATCTGTGTTTGCATACGATCCCGGCCACGCTTGCCGATACGACCAACTTTACCGAGCTTGAAGATCGGGGCTGGTTGTTGGCCAATGAACGTGGCGATGCGCATGTATTTGAAGGTGTTGTTGCAACCGGTGGAAAGCCCTTCGGCTTGTTAGATTTGACCCATCGTGACGTCTTGAACATGTGGTCAGAGCGTCATCGTCATCTAGCCGAAGACGGTGTTGGTGCAACGGCCTGTAATGTGCAATTTGATATTCCAGACTCGGTGGTTGCCCGAGGCGGTGAAACGGGTGCGGTATTGCGCTCGATTTATCCCGCGCTGGCCCGCCGCGCTTTGTTTGAAGCTGCCGCCGGTCATCGCGTGCCTCCAGAAGGGGTTGTGTTTAGTTCAGATTTATTCGTGGGGGCACAGCGACTGCTGTGGCAAAGTGCCCCTCGCGTGCCAAATACTTGGGCCGGCTTGCAGCACACCTTGCGCACCGCACTCTCCGTTGGCGCGAGTGGCGTGCCGGTACAAATGCATGCCTTGGGTAATGCGCAGTCTTCTACCGATGAGATGACGCCAGAGTTGTACCTGCGTTGGCTTGCGATGGCCGTCTTCTCAGCAAACTTTGCCTTTCAGTCTAATGCGCAACTTATCCCTACAAATTTTGACGAGGCCACGCGTGCGCACGTTCAGACGTGGTTGCAGTGGCGCTACCGTTTAATCCCCTACGTCTTAGGTGCGATTGAAGATGCTGCGCGCACCGGCTTACCTGTGCAGCGTTCGATGGCGTTGTCGTTTCCTTCAGACGCTGAGGCCCAACGCTGGGATACTCAATATATGTTGGGTCCGGCCGTGTTGGTCGCCCCAGCAATGCAGTCTGGCACCGAACTTCAGGTCTATCTGCCAAAAGGCGAAGCCTGGTGGGATTTAAATACCGGTTGGCGCTACGAAGGCGGCTCAGTCTGGACAATCTCCTGTGGCTTGGGCACTATTCCAGCCTTCGGTCGAGAAGGTCATATGTTGTGCTTAGGCCCTACGGCCAAACACACTGGAGAATTTAACTCTGCTCGTATTCTTGACGAGGTGTGGATGTTCGGAATGCCCGTACATAACCCGGTAGTCATGCGCAACAAAATTCGCGTGATGCAAATGCAGGGATCAAGCTACATCAAAGGGCTTGAGGGTTTGCGGATTTCGCCAAGTGAAGGGCTTGAAGTTAAGCGCCGGGGCGCCGAAGTCCGCATTTCGCGCGCGCGGTAAGCGGCACCCTAGCGCGCTGATCAAGCGCAATAAAATTGCTTAGATCGCTGTTTGAGGTGTTTCGCCTCGATTCCACTTCTGAGCGTGCGCGAGTCAGCGCATTCGCCTCAACAGCTCTTGAGGCGGTACGCGTTACGTTAAATCTCTCAATTCGCGCCTTAAAATTTTACCGACATTTGATTTGGGCAACTCTGTTTTGAAGACGATTTGCTTTGGGCGCTTGTAATTTGTCAATTGCTCTTTGCAGTAAGCCTGAACCTGTTGTTCAGTCAGGGTGGGGTCCTTTTTCACTACAAATAGTTTGACAGCTTCGCCGGTATGCTCATCGGGCACACCGATTACGGCGCACTCTAAGACGCCAGGTAAGCGTGTGATCACCTCTTCAAGTTCATTCGGAAATACCTTGAACCCCGAGATCACGATCATGTCTTTTTTGCGATCGATGATTTTGACGTAGCCGTCCTGATCCATCAAACCGATATCGCCACTTTTAAAGAATCCGTCGGCGGTCATCACCGCTGCAGTGTCCTGCGGTTTGTTCCAATAACCTGCCATCACTTGCGGGCCTCGAATCGCAATTTCTCCAGACAAACCGAGCGCGACTTCACTGCCATCGTCAGCCAAGATTCGAACCTCTGTGCTTGGAACCGGCAAGCCGATGTGGCCGGTGTAGTGCTCGATGATGGTCGTGTTCACGCACGCCACCGGAGAGGTTTCTGACAAACCATACCCTTCGACAATCGGTGTGCCGGTTAACTCTTGCCAGCGATCTGCCACGGGTTTTTGAACTGCCATGCCACCGCCAATCGTTACCAGTAAGTTAGGAAGCTTGACCGTGGCAAACTCAGGGTGGTGGCTTAATGCATTGAATAGGGTGTTGACCCCCGGGAAAATATGGATCTCAGGGTGTTGTGCTAGCAGCTTGATGAAGCCCCCGATGTCTTTAGGGTTGGGTACCAAAATATTTGTGCCACCCTCGCGGAGCCCGACCATGGCGCACGTGGTGAGTGCGAAGATATGATAAAGCGGTAGTGCGCACAGAAAAACGAGCTGCTCAACCGGACGACGGCTCAGGGCGGGTGCCAGCCACGCGTCAACTTGCTCAAGGTTTGCCAAAATATTTCGGTGCAGCAGCACGGCGCCTTTTGACACCCCTGTTGTCCCGCCGGTGTATTGTAAGAACGCAACGCTGTTATGGGTCAGTGTGACGGCTTGTGCTTGCTGCAATCTGCCACTCGCGAGAGCCTGAGCAAAGCTCACGTGCCCAGGAATACTCCACCGAGGCACGAGTTTCTTGACATGACGCACCACAAAATCGACGATTTTTCCTTTGAGCCCGATGTGTTCGCCCAAAGTTGTCACCACGACATGCTTGACTTGCGTTTTGCCCTGTAGGCTTTGAAAGATATGCGCAAAGTTTTCTAAAACGATCAACACGCTGGCACCACTGTCGTTCAGTTGATGTTCAAGTTCGCGGGCTGTGTAAAGAGGATTGGTGTTAACAACCACGCAGCCGGCTCGCAGAGCGCCGATCATGGCAATTGGAAATTGCAAAACGTTTGGCAGCATGATGGCGACTCTGGCGCCAGGTTCTAAACCAAGTGTTTGTAGGTAATTCGCGAAGCGGCGAGATTGCACGTCGAGTTGGGCGAAGGTCAACGCCTTTCCCATGTACAGGTAAGCGGTCCGTTGGGCAAAGCGTTGAAACGAATCTTCAAAGAGCGTAACAAGCGAGGCGTGCGCAGAAATATCAATATTTTCTGGTACGCCCTTTGGGTAATTTTTGAGCCAAGGCTTGTTGTTCTGGGTCGATTCGGTCATATTTGTCCTTTAGCCCTGGCAGGCTTTGAAAAAGTGTATTGCAGTGTCAATATAGTCTTAGTCGCCCGATAAGCGCCATTGGCGTTTTAACTAGTTGACGAAATTTGAATCACATAAAAATACGAACGATCGTGCTATTATTGTTTTAAGTCTTGAAATCTTGAAATCTTGAAATCTTGAAATTTTTTTAATCTTGAAATTCTATTATTGATTGACTTCACGGGTGATCGTTTTGAATCAGGCCTCCATGACCGATCTTGCAAGTGTGACTGCGACTCAGTCCGTCGTGACGGCGCGGTCAAAGGGGGCGCTGACCAGGGCGATGATCGTTGATCAAGCCTTAAAAATCGCCAGCGGTCAGGGTCTCG
>CAMCII010000135.1 GCA_945874505.1 Bordetella parapertussis
AGGCGGGCCAAGTCGCTCCTAAAATCCGCGCGGCGCGCGCCCCAGTTACCTTGGGGTTGCCCGCAGCGATCCCATGTTGATGCGCCCACGCTAGCCAAGCAAAGGCCAGTGCTTCAACATCTTGCGTGCCTACCCCAACACTATCAGTCGTTGACACAACGCAGGTCAGCGCCGCCTGCAGGCTTTGGCGCAGCGCGCTATTGTGCGCGCCACCACCGCACAGCAAGACCTCTTGTGCGTCAGGCGCATAGGTGTTGATCGCTTGCGCTGCTGTCGCCGCTGTGAAGGCACAGAGCGTGGCCTGTACGTCTTCAGGCGTTAAGCGTTGGCCTGGCTCAAGTCGCCCGAGGCAGTGTTGCAGCCGAGGCTCAAGCCACTTCAGGTTAAATAAATCGCGCCCGGTAGATTTTGGTGGTGGCAACTTCAGCCAAGGCTCTGCGTTGTTTAAGCGATCGAGCAGCGCTTGATTGACCAAGCCTTGTGCTCCCCATGCTCCGTCAACGTCAAAGCTTTGTTGCGTATGCAACTGACACCAGCTATCCATTAGGGCATTTGCCGGCCCGGTATCAAAACCAAGCGGATCTGCATCCGGCCGCAATATTGTAATGTTAGCGATGCCGCCTAGGTTCAAAATCACGCGAGTATGGTCGGTAGAAAAAATCCCGGCGTGAAAAACCGGCACCAAAGGTGCGCCTTGGCCACCGGCGGCGACATCGCGACTTCTGAAGTCTGCCACCACGGTGATGCCCGTGAGCTCGGCAAGTAGTGCGGGCGCGTTGAGCTGGATGGTGTAGCCAAGACGCGGTTGATGCCTGACGGTTTGCCCGTGGGCGCCAATGGCTGAAATTTGCGAGGGCGAGAGCTTGGCTTGTTTGAGCGTTTGAGAGACTAGGTTGGCATAAAGCTCGACCAAGCTGTTGGCGGCTAGTGCAGCGCGGGCGAGTTCGTCGGGGCCTGAGGTGTTTAACGAGAAGAGCGTTTCGCGCAACGCTGCATCAAACGCACTTGACGCGCGGGCAATAACGATAGGCTTGCCTAAGGCATCAAAGCTTGCTAATACGGCGTCAACCCCGTCTAGGCTAGTGCCTGACATCAGCCCAATGTAATAAGACGAGCTCACCGCTCAGGCCGGATCAGCGAACGGCAACGCTACTAATTTCGGGCATGACCTCTTGAAACTTAGCCAAGACTTGAAGCTGCTGCCGATAGGGTGCAACCGCTTGGGCAAATTCAGCACGTTGCTCGGGCTCAAGTGGGGTCGCTGCAGGCATGGCAGCTGTTGCTGAAAGTGGATCAATCGGCTTGTCAGCCACTCGAAATTCGTAATGCAAATGCGGGCCGGTTGACCACCCGGTTGAACCAACGTAACCAATCAACTGCCCCTGCGAGACTTTAGTGCCAACAGTGATGCCATCGGCAAAGCGACTTTGGTGCGCGTACAGGGTGGTGATTTTGCTGTGGTGCTTAAGAATGATTGTGTTGCCATAGCCAAAGTGCCACCCAGCAAGTTGCACAACGCCGTCTGCTGTCGCATGAATCGGCGTACCGGTTGGGGCGACATAGTCAACGCCGGGGTGATGTCCGGACCAGGCTTGATTATTGGCAATGGTGCGTAGCCCAAACGTTGAACTGATGCGCGAGAATTTGATCGAGTTACGCAAAAAGGCCCCACGCAAGCTCTCGCCGTCAAGGTTGTAGTAGCTACCAGTTTTGCCATCGGGGCTGAACCAGACCGCAGTTGACGATTTACCTTTATTCATGAATTCGACCGCCAAAACACGACCTGGGCCTGCTGGGCGGCCCTCAAACGTGCGGTTTTCGTAGACTACGCGAAACTGGTCGCCGCGGTGAATGCCACGAAAGAAGTCAATTTTACTGCCGAGCACTTCGGCTATTTGCATGGTGATATTGTCAGGAATACCGGCCGCGTCGGTGGTGGCGAATAAAGAGCGTTCGATGGTGCCGACCGCGACTTCAATATGAACTTCGCTAGGGAGTTCGAGTTCTGCCGCTGTAAAGCCGTCTGTCTCTGCGTTGATTTGTAACAACTTGACCGTTGGTTCACCCGTTGAGTTGCTGGTTGGGGTGTGAAAATAACGAACCCATTGCAGCCGCCCGTTGTGATCGGTGGCGGCTTGAACCGAGCGGCCAGGAACGAGTCTGCTGGCAAAGCGAACTTTGGCTTCTTTGGCTAAATAGGAGGACAAGCTTGAGTCGGTAATATCGAGCCGCTTAAGGATTGTTGCGATCGTATCGCCAGAGCGAATGCGTGTTTCGGTGACGTAGGGCGTGTTGGGCACAGTGGCAGAGTGTTCGGCAGGCGTTGGATCTGCCTCAAGCGGAAACGGCAGTACGTTTTGCACCAGACTTTGTTCAGGTGGTACGGGCTCGGTTGGTGCGGGTTGCACCATACCGAGGGCCGCGGCACCTATACACAAGAGCAAGACTGCACTTAATAGCAACCCGCGCAATAAGCGCGAACCGGCAGTTGGTTGGGTAGACGTGCCTAGTTGTGTGAGGGCACTTGCCCCTGCGGTGGCTAGGTCGTTGTTTCGAGTCATTAAGCGATAATCCTGTTCAACTAAGTCGTACGCACAACCCCCCCGATTGCAGCGATTACACTTAGGGGCGCTCAGCGCGTTGCTTGGGCTTTGCGTATGATGTGACGCAACGCCCTTGCAATAAAACAACAATCTTAGCTCATTTTTCACTGCTGAGTCTTTTTTTATTATTTTTAATACCCAAAATGACTTTTTTCTGATATGTCAATGCAAAAATATACGATCACGCCAGACACCGAAGCTCAACTGCGTGTTGCTTTGCGCGGCTGCGACGAGCTGTTGGTTCAGGCCGAGTTTGCTCAAAAACTGGCTCATAGTCAGGCGACCGGTATCCCGCTCAGAATTAAGCTAGGCTTAGATCCAACGGCGCCTGATATTCATCTTGGGCACACCGTTGTGCTCAATAAGATGCGCCAACTGCAAGACTTAGGACATACCGTCATTTTTTTGATTGGCGACTTCACGTCAATGATCGGCGATCCCTCGGGGCGCAACACCACACGCCCTCCGCTGACGCGCGAGCAAATCGCTGAAAATGCAAAAACGTATTACGCACAGGCTAGCTTAGTTCTCGATCCAGCCAAAACCGAGATTCGCTACAACTCTGAATGGTGCGATCCCTTGGGCGCACGCGGCATCATTCAACTTGCCTCGCGTTACACCGTGGCCCGCATGATGGAGCGTGATGATTTCACCAAGCGTTTTAAGGGTGGTGTGCCGATCTCGGTGCACGAGTTTTTATACCCGTTGATGCAGGGCTATGACTCTGTAGCGTTGAAATCTGATCTTGAACTGGGTGGCACAGACCAAAAATTTAATCTGTTGGTGGGCCGCGAACTGCAAAAAGAGTACGGCCAAGAGCCGCAGTGCATTTTGACCATGCCATTGCTTGAAGGGACTGATGGCGTTGAAAAGATGTCTAAGTCCAAAAATAATTACATCGGGATTGGCGAAGCGCCAGACTCGATGTTTGGCAAACTGATGTCGATTTCTGACACGTTGATGTGGCGCTATTTTGAATTGCTGTCTTTTGATAGCCTTGAAGACATTGCTAAGCTACGTGCCGAAACCGAAGCTGGGCGTAACCCTCGTGACGCTAAAGTGCAACTTGCTCAAGAAATCATCACGCGCTTTCACTCAAAGCAGGCTGCGCAAGAGGCGTTGGCCAATTTTGAGGCAAGATTTCGCGACGGTGCAGTCCCCGAAAACATGCCCGAAATGACGTTGTCAGGTGCCCCGCTCGGGATACTCAAGGTGCTACGTGAGACGGGGTTGGTGGCCTCAGGTGCCGAAGCCCAACGTAATGTTGAACAGGGTGGTGTCAAAATCGATAGCGTAAAAGTCGAAGACAAAGGCTTGCAACTGCCCGCTGGTACGTATGTGATTCAGGTGGGTAAGCGCAAGTTCGCACGTGTGACCATCGCGTAGTGTCAGAAGCGCCAAGACGTGCATTCACCACGCCTCAGAAGTGTTTTGGTGGCTTAGCCGGAGAACCGCTTGCCCCAACAGACTCGTGGCGCTCGCAGGGGTATGCGGGTTGCGCTCCGGCGAGACTCTGCTAGGCGCAGTACACTATCATCAACCAACTTTGCAGGCTCGCCAGGAACCTCTATGTTTGACCGTAAATTGACCCTTGATCGCGTTGACCCAGCCGTATGGGCTGCTATCCAGCAAGAAGACACTCGCCAAGAGCAGCACATCGAGCTGATCGCGTCTGAAAACTACGCGAGCCCCGCAGTGATGCAGGCGCAGGGCACGCAGATGACGAACAAATACGCAGAGGGCTATCCTGGCAAACGTTATTACGGCGGCTGCGAGTACGTCGATATCGTCGAGCAACTGGCGATCGATCGGTTAAAGGCCTTGTTTGGTGCCGAAGCGGCTAACGTTCAGCCTAATTCTGGTTCGCAGGCGAATCAGGCGGTGTATCTGGCTTTTTTAAAGCCTGGTGACTCTGTGCTGGGGATGAGTTTGGCTGAGGGTGGCCATTTAACCCACGGTGCAAGTGTCAATGCCTCTGGCAAACTCTATAACTTTCATCAATATGGTTTAGACGCCAACGAAGTACTCGATTACGACAAGGTTGAGCACTTGGCAAAAACACAAAAGCCCAAAATGATTGTGGCCGGTGCCTCGGCCTACTCGTTGCGGATGGATTTTGAGCGTCTGGCTCGCATTGCCAAAGACAACGGTGCCTTGTTGCTTGTTGATATCGCGCATTATTCAGGCTTGGTCGCCGGTGGTGCGTATCCAAACCCTGTACCACATGCTGATTTTGTGACCTCGACTACGCACAAGTCACTGCGTGGCCCACGTGGCGGCGTCATTATGATGAAAGCCGAACATGAAAAAGCGATTAACTCAGCGATCTTTCCAGGTATCCAGGGTGGCCCCTTGATGCATGTGATCGCGGCAAAGGCGGTGGCGTTTCACGAAGCAGCAACCCCTGAATTTAAAATCTACGCGGCACAGGTTGTGAAAAATGCGCAAGTGTTGGCGCAGACCTTAGTCAAGCGTGGTTTGCGCATCGTGTCTGGTCGCACTGAAAGTCACGTGATGCTGGTTGATTTGCGTGCGAAAGGTGTCAACGGTAAAGAGACCGAGGCCGTGTTGGGTCAAGCTCACATTACGGTGAATAAAAATGCGATTCCTAACGACCCCGAAAAACCTTTCGTCACCAGTGGCATTCGCTTAGGTACGCCAGCAATGACCACTCGTGGCTTCAAAGAAGCCGAAGCCGAGCTCACCGGCAACTTGATCGCTGATGTGCTTGATAATCCGCGTGACGCAGCCAATATCGTAGCCGTGCGTGCACGTGTCAATGCGTTGACGGCAGGCTTCCCGGTTTATCGATAATCAGGCGCATGGCGTCATGACGCCTGCATTATTTTTGGCTCAAGCCCGAGATGTTTCTTAACCAAGGTCACCGATGAAGTGTCCCTTTTGCGGGCATCCCGATACGCAAGTGGTTGACTCTCGCGGGGCTGACGAGGGAGATTTTATTCGTCGTCGCCGCCGCTGCGTTGACTGCGACCGGCGCTTTACCACTTACGAGCGTCCTGAGCTTTCGATGCCCTCGGTGGTCAAGCGCAACGGGAGCCGGCACGATTATGAGGCAGGTAAGTTGCGTGCGAGCTTATCGCTTGCACTACGCAAGCGCCCAGTCAGTACCGAAGACGTTGACGCCGTCGTCATGCGTATTGAAGACAAACTGCTGACAAGCGGTGAACGCGAAGTGTCGACCGAATTTTTGGGTGAGCTCGTGATGGCCGAACTGAAAAAACTTGATAAAGTTGCCTACGTACGGTTTGCTTCGGTGTATAAAAGTTTTGAAGATATTGGCGAGTTTGTCGAGGCGATTCGCGAGATGCAGGGCCCACCTTTGCGGCGTAAGACATGAACCAGCCTTTTGCTCGCGGTATGGATACGCGCAATCCCGATCAAGATGTTTTTTTTATGCGTCAGGCGCTTGCGTTGGCCGAGGGCGCGCTGTATGTGCCCTCACCTAATCCGCGTGTCGGTTGTTTGATCGTACGTGATGGCCAAGTGTTGGGCCGCGGTGCTACCCAAGTTGTGGGCAGCCACCATGCCGAGATCATGGCCTTAAACGACATGAAGGCCAAGGGTTTGAATGCTCTGGGTGCAACGGTATACGTCACGCTCGAGCCCTGTAGTCACCACGGTCGCACCCCACCTTGTGTTGATGCGCTGATTGCGGCTGGCCCTAAACGCGTGGTGTTTGCGCACTTTGATCCGAACCCTAGTGTGGCAGGCCGCGGTATGCGTGGTTTGCGCGAGGCCGGCATTGAGGTCAACGTGGGTGTGTGTGCAGACTTAGCACTTGAGCTGAATCCGGGTTTTGTCTCGCGCATGACGCGTGGCATGCCCTATGTCTGGATGAAGGCGGCGGTGTCGCTTGATGGGCGCACGGCATTAAACAATGGCGTCTCACAATGGATCACGGGCCCCGAGGCGCGTGCCGATGGACACCACTGGCGCGCACGTAGTTGCGTGGTGCTAACGGGCATTGGCACGGTGCGTGCTGATAATCCAAAAATGAATGTGAGGCATGTCGTCACACCAAGGCAACCCAAGCGCGCAGTGATTGATCCTGGCTTTGAAATTGCTGAAGATGCGGCCGTGTTAGCAGGCGGCGATGCGTTTGTGTTTGTGGGTGATAACAATCCTGAAAAGGCTGCTCGCTTAGCCTCGCGGGGTGTGCAAGTGGTGTGTGTGCCTGAAGCCGCAGCGCCTCAAGTGGGTCAAGCCCCCCGTCGCATTAATATGCGCGCGATGATGCAGTGGTTGGCCGCGCAAGGGCATAACGAAATTCATTGTGAAGCGGGCTCGGGCTTAAACGGTGCGTTGCTTGACGCCGGCTGTGTCGACGAGTTGCTGGTGTACATGGCTCCGATGCTGCTAGGTGAAGGTAGAAGCATGGCGCAGTTGCCAGTACTCACGCAACTTGAGGGCGTTAAGCGCTTTGAGTTTACCGAGGTCAAGCAGTTGGGCACAGATATTAGAGTACGGGCGCGCCTGCCTGAGCGGTGGCGCGAACTGATGCAGAGTATTCACTTAATCGATAGCAACTCAGGTAAGGTGCAATAGGATGTTTACCGGAATCGTCGCGGCCGTTGGTCAGATTCAAAGTATTGAACCCTTTGCGGGTGATAAAGCTAGCACTGGCGTGCATATCAAGATTCACGCCGGTGGTTTAGATTTAGCCGACGTGGGGCTTGGCGATTCAATCGCGATTCAAGGCGCTTGCATGACGGTGGTGTCAAAGCATAGTGATGGGTTTTCGGTGGATGTGTCGCGCGAAAGTTTGCGTCTGACAATGGGGCTTGATGCCTTAGGCCCGGTGAACTTAGAAAAATCCTTGCGCATTGGCGATCAGATCGGCGGGCATTTGGTGTCAGGCCATGTGGATGGCTTGGGTGAAGTCGTGAAGTTTGAGGCAGTTGGCGAATCGTGGGAGCTTGTCGTGCAAGCCCCCGCTGCGCTTGCAGCTTTTTTGGCCTACAAGGGATCGATCACTGTCAACGGCGTGAGTTTGACTGTGAATAGGGTTGACGATGTGGCGGGCGGCACACGCTTTAGTATCAATTTGATCCCCCACACGATTGCTGTGACAACGTTGCAACATTTAAAGGTTGGTCAACGTGTCAATCTAGAAGTGGATACGATCGCGCGCTATGTGCAACGGATGTTGTCGTTGCCGAAGTCGCTTTAGCGAGAGCGACGCTTGGTGAAAGTCGTCGCGACTGATTGGCCGAACAAAATTTCTGCCGCCTTATAACGACGGCCGAGTTAAAACCACAGTCGAGCTAAAGCCATAAACGAGCAAGCACCAACACCAGTCCGCCTACGCAAAGCACTGGCAGTGGGTTAATTGTTTTAAAGCGCCAAAAGATCCCTGCTGATACGCCTGCGATTAGCCATGGTGTGACACCGCCTGAGGTTGAGCGCAGGATGATGATTGCGCTAGTGAGCAACAGACCTGAGGCTAAGGGGGCGAGGGCGTTCTGTACGATGGCTGTCCAAGGCTTGTCATGACTTTTGTGCCAGGCACGCGTCACAAAATACGCCAAGATGGTTGAGGGTCCAAATAGCGCAAGCGAAGCCACCAAGGCGCCTTGCCAGCCACTGACTTGCCAGCCAATCAAGGTTGCCAACAAGGCGCCAGGCCCAGGTGCCGCACGCGAGATTGCGAACAAATCGATAAATTGCGCGTGGGTCAACCAGTGATAAATATCGACGGCCTGTAGATGCATATCACCCACGACGCTTTGCCCACCACCCACTGAGATCAGCGATAGCGGAGCAAAGACAACAAACAAATCCAGATAAATATTTGAGGTTTTCATCAGTTACGAGGCTTTGTCGGTTTGGGGCTGATGCGCTTTTGATGAATATTGGCAAACACGAGCCCCACAAGCGCCAAGCCCAAAATGACGGGTACAAGGGGCAGCTTCAATAAAAATAGCCCAATGAACACTGAAATACTCAGCGCCAGTGGCCACAGCCCTAAGCGATAAGATCGCTTAAGCCCTCGTATCCCAACCGAGGCTGTCAGCCCCATCGCGCTTGCGGCTAAGCCTTCAAGAAAATCGTGGATCCAACTGATTGAACCCAAATCAAGCAAGACAATACTCAATAGCACTGCCAAGATCATCGGGGGCACTAGCAAGGCCAGCACTGACACAAGGCCGCCCAGGCCACCACGCAGTTTTTGGCCAATATGTAAGGCCAGGTTTGCCACATTAGGCCCGGGCAAGATCTGGCTGATCGTAAGCGCACTCATGAACTCGTCTTCGGTCAAAAAGTGATA
>CAMCII010000136.1 GCA_945874505.1 Bordetella parapertussis
AGAGTTAATCAAAGAGTTACAAGGCGAGGGTAGTTCGACAAAGCCCTCTGACACGGGCAAAACGATTGGCCTGAGTAGCGAGGGGCAAGGCGAAGTCGATGGGCCAGAGAAAGGTCAGGGAGGCGCCAGTCGGGTCGACCCCCTTACCGAGAAACCCTTGGGGGATTGGTTGCCACAGGATAGCAAGCAATTAGACAAACTCATCGCCCCCTTGCAAGCCAGACTCAAACGTAAATTGGTGCAACACTACCAAAATCGTGCACACGCGCAGAAGCTGGATTTGAGAAAGTCGATCCGGCGCGCTTCGAGTACGGCAGGCGAGTTGATCCAGTTGACGATGAAGGATCGAAAGACTATCGCACCCAAGGTGTTTATTCTTGTCGACGTCAGCAAGTCGATGGAAGCTCACGCTCAATTTTTTTTGCGAATGGCGCGCTCTTTTTGCCAGGTACTCAATGCCCGAGTCTTTGTGTTTCACACCAGCCTGATCGAGGTGAGTGCCTTAATGAACCGAGACAGCGGCCGTGTGCAAGAAAAAATCAACGCGGTCACCTTCGGTTTTGGTGGTGGCACACGCATCGCGACCAATTTGCTGTCCTTTGTCAGGCAAAGTGGGTTGGGTCCTTCGGGAAATCGTATCAGGGGGCTGGGCAGACGTGATATCGTCTATGTATTAAGCGATGGCTACGATACGGATCCGGCGCAACAAACGTTGTCTGCGATTCAAACGATTCGCAACAAAGGCGCTGAACTCTTTTGGCTGCATCCGACGATTGCCGTTCCTCAATCAGAGGCGATTCAATTGAGTAAAAATGTGATTTCAGGATTTATGGCGGTGAGCCACTTGGCGAGCCTTGAGGGCCTCGTTGATTTAAGCCTTAAAAGAAAGCAGCAGCTGTCACACACAAATGAGCGAAGGGAGTCATCATGGGTTGCATCTTAAAACAGGGCGGTCTTTATACTCGCGCCCGGATCGGGGCAATATTATTAGCGGCGGGCCAAGGCAGCCGCATGGGCAGTGTGCCGAAATCGTTACTTGAGTTGCAGGGCGTACCGCTGATTAATCGGCAACTGATCGCGCTTAGCGGAGCGGGTGTTGACGAAGTTGTTGTGGTCACGGGCTACCATCACGAGCTGGTCGAGCCCGCTGTCGAACAGTTTCCGGTGAAGGTCGTGCGCAATCCTAATCCTGAGGATGGCCAGGCCTCGTCAGTCAGGCTGGGTATTGAGGCCTTGGGCAGTAATTTTGACGCCATCATTATGGCTTTGTCCGATCAGCCTCTGATCAATGCCAACGATATTACAAAATTAATTGCGGCCTTTAAAAAGCGCCCGAGTGGTGAAATTCTGATGCCAGTCGTGAACGGACAGCGGGGCAACCCCATTGTCTTGAGTGGCACGGTTGTAGGTCAGATTATTGAATCGGGTCGAAACATGGTTTGTCGAAAATTCATGGATCAACACCCTGAGTTAGTGACACCTTACGAGACCGATAACGAGCACTTTGTGTTTGATGTGGATAGCCTTGAGGATCTAAACACTTTTGCAGCCAAAACTGGCTGGGTTCTAAAGCTACCGAACCTCGTTGGCGAAGATCACCAGACCACCGAGCTACCTGAACCAGCCTATCTTGCTCTGCAAAAACTGATGCTATAGGTGCTGGCTTTCTTGCTCTGTAAAAACTGATGCTACAGGTGTTGGCTCTCTTGCTTTGCAAAAACTGATGCTACAGGTGTTGGTTTTCTTGTTTTTCAAAAACTGGTGATCTAAATGCTTGCTTCCTATTGGCCCGTGCCGTTAGCGACTCATCTGTGCCCTGACGCGGCCAATATCAACCCGATTCTTGCGCGTGTGTTTCGAGCGATGCGCGCGACTGAAGCCCTAAACAACCCTGATGCACAAGCTGCTACTCACGGGTTTTACGCCAGCAATGATCAATTATTGAAACGCGTCGACTTACCAGAATTCAAACAGTTGATCCAGTTCTTCGCGCACTCGCTTCAACAAACCGTCAGTGCAGTCAATAAGGACACTTGGCCAAAAGAAAAAATATCGCTGCAGCTAGAAATTCTGGGATGCTGGTTTCAAATCCAGAATGGTATGGCTTTTCATGATGTGCACACCCATGGCAATTGCTCTTGGTCGGGCGTCTATTACGTGCAGATCGATCGTACCGAAAAGCGTATCAGTCACCCTGCGATGGGAGAGCAAAACGGGGTCACTCGCTTTTATGGGCCCTACAGTCAGTGGCAAGCTGGTGCCCATATGGATGTTGGTAATGCATACTTACAAAAAAACACGATAGACATTGAGCCCGAAGAGGGTAAGCTCGTTTTGTTTCCGGCCTATCTGCCGCATAAAGCGATGCCTTACGAAGGAGACCAAGATCGAATTATTGTGTCCTTTAATGCCCAGCTTCATGCAGCACAGGGTGATCAGCTTTTTGACTTTAGTGCACGATAGATTTTCGCTGTGAACCTCGACGTTCGAGCTGCTGCTACGCGGTTTGGCCCAGATTTGGGAACACCAGTGTAAATCTGGTAATTTGTTCTTTTGAGCTGATCCGCACAGTGCCGCCATGGGCCAACATTAAAGACTTAGTAATTGAAAGACCTAGGCCGGCGCCGCTCTGTTCAGGATGTGGCCGAGATTTTTGGGTTCGATAAAAACGATCAAATAACCGAGGAATCATCGTTTCATCGATAGAGCTCCCCTCGTTCATGACAGTGACCTCAACAGTCTCGGAAAGGGTAGTCACGCTGACCTCAACGACAGAGCCCCTGAAAGCGTGCCTCAGTCCATTCGATAATAGGTTACTGATGGCGCGCCTCACCATTAAGCGATCGCCAGTGATTGTTGCATCGCCTTCGAGTGTGAGGCGCACGCCTGCTTCTTCAGCGACGGCCTCATAAAAGTCAACTAATGCGCGTGCCTCTTTTGCTAGGGAGAGTGGCTCTCGGTTGGGTAGCTCAAGTCCATTCTCTGTCTTGGCGAGATACAACATGTCGGACACCATGCGCGCTAAACGCTGAAACTCTTCAACGTTTGATGCAAGAATGTCGCGATAGGATTCGGTGTCTCGTTCACGCGTCAATATCACCTGTGTTTGCGTCATCAAGTTAGTAATCGGTGTACGGAGCTCGTGCGCGAGATCGCTTGAAAACTCCGAAATACGTTGAAAGTCGGCCTCCAAACGTTCGAACATTAGGTTCAACCCTCGCGCGAGCTCAGCGAGCTCAGGTGAACTGTTCTCAGTCGGCATCCTGATATTCAGTTGCCGCGCATCAATATTGCGGGCACGTTCACGCATGACACGAAGGGGGGCTAGCCCACGGCGCGCTGCCCACCAACCCAACAGACCGCTAAGAAGTGTCGCAATCAACAAATAAATTGCTAGGGTGTAGTGAAGCTGCTTCATAAAGTGTGCGTGATGGTGTAGATCTTGAGCTAACAATAAAAATCCACCCTGTCGTAAGGGGACTTTAATCCCCCGCAAAGTCATTTTGCCTGTTTGCCAATCATAGGTCTCGCCAGCTGTAAGCTTAGCTGTCATCAAGCTGGCAAAGTCCACACCGTGGGTGACTGGCTGCAAGGATCTGGCATCGCTTAACGCAATGTACAGTCCCTCGTGGCTTTCCATTTGTTGCTCGATGACAGACTTTATTGCACTTGGATCGGAGTTCTGATCTAGGTTGCGTTGCACTAGGCTTGCTTTGCCCTGAAGATAAACCAGATCCAGATCGACGAAATGCAAATAGCTGGCACGCGCGACCATGACTCCTAGCCCGCATAGTACTAATGCCGAAATCAAGGCGTAGAGAACTGTCAAACGAGATACCAGCGTCAGCCGTTTGAACATCATGCCGCCTTGTTTGATTCGAGCACATAGCCCATGCCACGCACTGTTTGAATCAGTCTCACTTCAAAGCCTTCATCGACTTTTGCGCGTAACCTGCGCATCGCGACTTCAATGACATTGGTGTCACTATCGAAATTCATATCCCAGACCAAAGACGCGATCAAAGAACGCGGCAATACTTCACCTTGACGGCGCATGAGTAGCTCTAACAAACCAAACTCCTTGGGGGTCAGTTCAAGCCGCCTCCCTGCACGCGTCACACGACGTCTGAGCAGATCCATCTCGAGATCTGCGATTTGCAAGGTTGAACTTTCTGTCGCCGTTGGGCCGCGTCGTAAGACATTTCGTACCCTTGCCAAAAGTTCGGCAAACGAAAAGGGTTTTACCAAATAGTCAGCTGCACCCAGTTCAAGACCGCGAACGCGCTCTTCAACCTGATCTTTAGCGGTTAAAAAGATGACAGGTGTCGCGACCCCTGCCTGAGTGAGCGCTTGCAATATCCCCCAGCCATCCATGCGAGGTAACATGACATCCAAGATAATCAAGTCCTGATCGCCTTCGATTCCTAGGTGCAAACCATCTAGTCCATCTCGTACAAGATCGACGGTAAAACCGGCTTCACGCAAACCTTGACGCAAATAATCGCCCGTTTTTGGCTCATCCTCGACGATTAAAATTTTCAACAGAAAAGACTCCTATGGTCAGCGCCAGTAGCGGGAATATCAAGGTCTGAGCGGACGTCTCTGAGGACTATACCTGAGCGTTCTGCCGGTGCAAGAGACCAAGCTCAACATAACAATTTTGTAATGTTCGCGTCACGTCTGCTTTGCCCGAGACATTCTAGACTTCTGCTGAGACGTTGCAACAGTTGCTAGTGCAGATCAATCAGAAATTCAGCGTGACACAGGTAATGATGTTTTTTTATATCTCACGACCCCGACTAATGCAGCCGATCATGGTGTTTTTTACGCTTGCTGCACTCATTTTGCCGCACAGTGCACGCGCGCAGGCTGCGCAACAGTCTGAGCTTAGGCAATGGCGTAACGCCAACACCGAAGTCGGTCGATTTCCCCGGGGCCATATCGATTTGCTTAAGGCGGAAGGCAGTCGTGGCGCTTTGGGCGAGCGGAATCCGGATTTAATCCTTGGTGTTTTTAGAGAGGATCCTGCGGCGCCCGAACTGACGGAACTCCTCTTGCGAAAGGCGACGTTAAGGTTGCATGCCGACGTATTGACAACTCAAGCGATCAGCAGCGTTGAACGTATGTCTCGTGACAATGAGCTTCTCGGGCTGCAGCAAGCCACACAAAAGCTCTGGATAGAAGCTGTCTCTGCCAAGGAACAGCTCATGATCCGGCAACGTATCGCCGAAGCGGCCAGCGTGTCACTTGAACTCGCTAAGCGAATGGAGAGAATCGGTAACTGGGGCCGTAACAGACGTATCGATGTCGAGATCGGCTATCAGTCTGAACGCAGTCAACTGCTGCTGGCGGAGCAAAGCGCGTTCAATACGCGGCAAAAATTATTTGGACAGATCGGTTCAGATCATTGGCGCTTACCCAACACACTACCAAAGCCGGGAGACTTCGCCGGCTTGTCTGAACTTCGGACCCCACTCGAACAACAACTTACTGAATTGCTAGCCCGTCATCCGCAATATAAGCTCTTGGAGAAAGAGGCCCAGTATTACGAACGAATTGTTGGTCCTACGATGCTAAGACAATGGCAACAAGAGATTGACAAAATGTTAGAAGCGAGCACAAACTTGACAAGTGCGATCCCGACACTGGACCGTTCAAAAATAATCTGGAACCACGATCTTGAAAAAGCGATCAAGGCGCGTTCGGAGACGCTAAGACTGAGGATGAAAACTCAAACAGACTTACAGCAGGCGCGCGAACATTTGCGTACGTCCCACACACACGCAGCCGATATTCTGAACAAGCTACAGAAGCTGCATAGCGCCGCAGAAGAGGAGGCGCTTACACGTTACAACGGTATGTTCATCAGTACTTGGGATTTGATCGCGAAGGCGCAAACAAAAATGCAATCCGAAGTTGCTGTTGCGCGGGTCAAACAATCTTACTGGACAGCCTTGGTTGACCTGCAGGGGTTGCTCGCCGGTGCTCCGTACTCAGGTCCTGGCAATAGTTCTAGCAGCGCCGAAGTCAAAAGCCCGACTGGTAAAGGTCATTGAAATATTATGGAACGTAGAGACTTTATACAAAACGCTCTGATTGGGATAGCCGGTACAGTCGCCGCGACAGCCGTTGGCAAACACGCTTTGGCGAGCGTTCCCGAGCCAATTTTTCAGCCTAATGCTCGCACGGCGCCGCCTTGGCGTGGGCCCGAGACGACGGGTGACGGTGCTCGCTATCGACCCGTCGTGACTCTTAACGGTTGGACGTTGCCCTACCGCATGAACGAGGGCGTCAAAGAGTTTCATCTTGTCGCAGAGCCAGTCGTCCGCGAGATGTCGCCCGGGTTTAATGTCAATATGTGGGGGTACAACGGGCAGAGTCCGGGGCCGACCATCGAAGTCGTTGAGGGGGATCGTGTTCGAATGTTTGTCACCAATCGACTGCCAGAAAAAACGACCATCCATTGGCATGGTCAGCGACTACCAAACGGCATGGACGGCGTGAGCGGTCTCAATCAGGCCCCGATTCCGACAGGCAAAACATTCGTCTATGACTTCGTCGCAAAACGCCCTGGGACTTTTATGTACCACCCACATGCGGACGAGATGACGCAAATGGCAATGGGGATGATGGGCTTTTGGGTCACGCATCCTAAAAGCAAGCACCCCAACATTAGTGAGGTCGACCGCGATTATTGTCTTTTGCTGAATGCGTTTGACGTTGAGTCGGGGAGCAAGACGCCCAAGGTCAATACCATGCTTGATTTCAACATTTGGTCTTTTAATAGTCGGGTCTACCCCGGACTTTCGCCATTGGTTGCAAAGTTAGGTGATCGGGTGCGTATTCGTATCGGCAATTTGACGATGACAAATCATCCCTTTCATGTGCATGGTATCGAGTTCGAAGTGACCGGTACGGATGGAGGCCCAGTGCCCGTTTCAGCCCGTTGGCCAGAAGTCACAACCGATATTGCAGTTGGCCAAATGCGTCAAATTGAGTTTGTTGCCGATGAACCGGGCGACTGGGCCGTCCATTGCCACAAGAGCCATCACACCATGGGCGCGATGGGTCACGATGTGCCCACATTGATTGGACTCAACCATCTAGGTTTGGTGCGAGGCCTCCAAAAAATCGTACCTGATTATATGGTCATGGGTGAGCGCGGCATGTATGACATGAAAGAAATGGAGATGGAGCTTCCGCCCAATACGATACCGATGATGACTGGTACAGGCCCCTACGGTCCGATAGGGATGGGCGGGATGTTCACGATGCTGAAGGTTCGCGAGGATCAAAAGCCCGATGATTATTCAGATCCAGGCTGGTACAAGCAGCCAGTGGGGACGCAAGCCTACGAATATCAGGGCAACCTCCCTGCCGTGAACCGAAATGGTGGCGGTCAGCCCGGCAGCAGACAGGCAGGGACGGTGCCAGCACCCACATTGGACGACCGTCATCCACAAGCTCGAAAACCTGGCCACTCAACAAGCGGCTCACACAAACACTAGTTAGTTTTTAGCCAATACAGGTGCCACATGCTGACGAAAAGAATAGTTACCTCCTTGCTCGTTTGTCTCTCTCTTGGTGCCACGACGCTTTCTGCGCGAGCCCATCAAGAGAGTCACAAGAATCACCAAGCCATGCCCAAAGAGCAAAAAGATTGGGGAATCGGAGGCGACGCAAAGGCTGTTACGCGTACCATTGAGGTCACGATGCTCGACACCATGCGTTTCATGCCTGCGCAAATCACTGTCAAACAGGGCGAGACAGTGAGATTGAAAGTCAAAAATGTGGGCAAAGTCATGCATGAGCTAGTGATAGGTACGAAACAGGAGCTTGATATGCATGCTGAAATGATGAAAAAGCACCCCAACATGGAGCATGACGAGCCCTACATGGCGCACGTGTCTTCGGGCAAAAGCGCCGATATCATTTGGAATTTCAATCGTGCCGGAGATTTTGATTTTGCCTGTTTGTTGCCGGGTCACTACGAGGCGGGTATGACTGGCAAAATTACCGTGATTGCCGGAGCAAAATAATGCAGCTCAACAAAACATTGATTAAATTGTTTTTTGGCATGACCATGCTCGGGCTGAGCGCAAATAGCGTTGCGCAGGCAATGGCCGAAGGCGTTGTTCGACGCATTGATTTAGAGAACAATAAAATCACTATCCGACATGGAGAACTCAAAGCCCTTGATATGCCTCCGATGACGATGGTGTTTATCGCAAAACAACCCGCTCTGCTCAAAGCACTTGAGCCTGGCGATCAAGTCGAATTCGAAGCGTTTAAGATAAACGACCAATATTTCGTCGGAAAAATAAAAAAGAATTGAATAAGGTGTTGGTGGTGTTCACACGCTAGGGGTCACAAGGTCGAACCTTGTACCATGAACTAAAAATAACTTATAGTTGTTCAGCTAGTGATCGCTTAACGTGAGTGAAATTTGGTACGATCCGTTGCGCGCCTAGTATGACGGTTCCTGAAGCACGAGGTTAAGAGGCGGCCATAACAAAAATATTAATTTTCAGCCCCCTATCAATCCGCGATCATGACCCATCCACTACCTAGTCAATCTCCCAATCCTTGGAGTTTCTTGCCCTTTGCGCTGACGATTTTTACTAGCGCATTTTTGTTGTTTCAGGTGCAGCCCCTGTTGAGCAAACAAATCCTGCCATGGTTTGGCGGCAGCCCTGCAGTCTGGACCACGGCCATGCTGTTTTTTCAAAGCTTGTTGTGCCTGGGCTATCTGTATGCCCATGCTTTGGCCTCTTTGCCCTCGCGCAAGACTCAGGCGCGTATCCATGTGGTCTTGTTGGTGCTGGCAGCTTTATTGGCCTCTAGAGTACTGCCCGGCACAGA
>CAMCII010000137.1 GCA_945874505.1 Bordetella parapertussis
ATTTTGACGTAGCTCGAATTTGTAGGCTTGAAGTCGCTGCATACTGTAATTATAAACAGTATATCCGCAAGTTCAAAATGCAAACAGCTAGGACAGCGCTGCTGGCCGCGCTATTCATCCCCGGCCTAAAGGCCGAGGCTTTCCGCGCACTCCGGTAAAAAGGTTCGGCGTTTCATTTTTTTATCTCTTAAGCTAAACGACTCGTTTAAGTCAAACCACACCACAAATAGGCTTGGTCATTATGATTGAAAGTCGTCAGACAGCAAAGGAAATCTTTCAAGACATTATGGGAAACCCTAAGCGCAAGGCGTTTGGGTTTGGCACAAAGGCAGCACTCATTAATATCGACCTGCAAAAGGCATACACTCGGCCAGATCTTTTTTCAACCGCCTACACGACTGACCCAAATCAAATTGCCCATATCAATACGCTTGCTGAACTATTTAGACAGCTGAACTGGCCCGTCATCTGGACTAGCGTGTCCTATTCTGCCTCGGGCCACGACGCCGGAGTCTGGGGTACCCGCAGCGACGACGCAGACTCACTTCAAAACATCAAGCAGGGGTCAGAGCGTGCATGGCTAGACGAAAGACTTCTTGTCAATCACGATAAAGACGTCTTCATCACAAAAAAAATGCCTTCAGTATTTTTTGAAACGCAGTTACCATCCTTATTAACTTGGTACAAAATCGATACTGTCATCCTAACCGGTGGCTCAACATCAGGTTGTGTCAGAGCCTCGGCGGTTGAAAGTCTGTCACGCGGCTATCGCACAATCGTGCCGTTAGAATGTGTGGCAGACAAACACGAAAGCTATCACTATGCAAACCTAACAGATATGGCTCTTAAGTACGCAGACGTGTTAAACCAACAAGAAGTCGCCAGATGGTTGCATCAAAAAAAATTAAATATTCACTCATAGCTGTGTATTCGTATAAAAAATTTAATCTGCACCCCTAGTCCTCTATTAGCATAAAAAAAACGCCAAATTAATAGAATTTAAAATCACAACCGAGGTAATCATGCCAATACTCCAACGCCGCCTATTCATTTCATTTGTTTTAACCTTTGCAACGTCCGTCATCGTTGCTATGCCCATGCCCGCATTTGCGCAGGCTAACAACTACCCAAACAAAACGATCACACTCATTACCCCCTTTGGTGCAGGGTCACCTTTTGATTTACTTGGCCGAGTGTTTGCAGAGCGTCTGACTAAAAATTTAAAGACCAGCGTCGTAATCGAAAACGCAACAGGTGGCCAGGCCATGGTTGCAACAAAGAAAGTTTTGAATGCGCCCGCCGATGGTTATACGTTGTTTTATACCTCTAACGGTTTGGCAACGACCCCAATTGTGATTAAGGATGCTGGTTATACCCTTGATGATTTCACACCTATCGCGCCACTAGGTCAGGCGCCTTACATTATGTTTGCAAGCGCTTCGGTCAAAGCGACAGACATCCCCTCATTAATGAAAGAGATCAAAGAACGCGGCAAATCTATGAACATTGGGGTCTTGGGCACCTCTCATTTAGGCTTGATTTTGGCAAAAAAAATCTCTGCAACGGCCGGGGGTGATCCCTACCAAGAAATTAGTTACCGCAGCTCACCCGAAATGATTCGGGCCCTTTTGGCCAATGACATCCAACTGATGGCAACAACCTACAGTATCGGTGGGCCTCATTTAAAAGACGGAAAGATTAAAGCGATTGGAGTGGTGGCACGCGACAAGAGCCTGAGAATGCCAGAACTTAAAACATTTATAGAGTCTGGGTATCCAGATCTCTACACCGATATCTGGGCGGCTCTTTACACCAGAGCTGGGACGCCAAAGGAGATTGTTGAAATTTTACGAAAAGCCTCTGCAGAAGTGATTGCCGACCCCTCATTTAAAGAGGCGATGAAACCGACAGGTTCTGAGGCTTGGGATATGACCGTCGACAAAATGCAAGCAGCCTTTAAAGCCGAAGCCAAGTCCTTTCAAGAAGCAATTACAAAGTTCAATTTGAAACTGAACTAATATTTTTAGGTGTTGGGTCTGAACATCCAAACGTGACTGACTGACGTAAAATGGTTCAGACTTAACATGGCATTGTTTTGTTAACTTGTGCCGGTAGTTTCTTTGAAAACAACGATCGATTCGCTTTATAAGCTCATTTTCGCAGCGTTTTTTTGCTGCGCGCCACTTGTACAAGCGCAGCCACTGCCCGTGTCAATTCAGTTAGCCAAAACCGTGCCAATTGCCGATGTGCACTTGCATAATTACGAGGCATACTCTGCTGGCTCTTTCAAAGAGTTGATGGATCGTAATAACGTGCAGTGGGCAGGTGCTGTAGGATATTTGAACGACGATATGCGTGCGGTCTTAAAAGATCGTTATATCGCTGCGATCGGACAACGCGAACTCGTTGACATATTGCGCGAGGGTCGTAGCTTCACTGACCCAGATCAATGGATTTTTAAGCGTCTGTTCAAAAAGGCTGAGGACGGTTTTAAAGACGGCAGCCTCAAAGGGTTTGGCGAGCTTCACACTGACAATTATTTCTCGTCACCAAGACCAGAATTTAGACGGCGTTTTAGGCTTGATAGCCCGATGGTCCGACAAGCTTATGAACTGGCCAATCGCTACGGCGCATTTATACAAATCCATTCTGGGATGAACGAAACTTTTAAAGAAGACTTGTTGCGCCTGTCTAGTGAATTTCCACAAGTCACGACGATCTTGTCGCACTGCCTGCCACAAGCGCGCCCCGACGATCTCAGACATTTCTTTCAGCAACGAAAAAATATTATGTGTGAACTTTCAGCGGGCGGACCAGTGCACGCAAGTACAACCACAACCTTAGGCGACGGTAAGATCTACACACCCAACGGCCTCAAACCAGCTTGGAAAACTCTCATTGAAGAGTTTCCGACGCAGGTAATGTTGGGCTCTGACACCTGCTGCGGTCTAGAAAGACGCTACGACGAAATTATTCAAGAGCAACGAGAGCAACTGCTTGCCTACTTGACACCCGCCACACTCGAACAAGTGGCGTATAAAAATGCTGTGCGGCTTTTTAAGCTAGAGATGCCAAGTCGAAAGTAAACGACAACCACCCATCTCAGCCATTCTGAAGAAATATCGTAAGATGCTTTGATGAGCAAACCCAATATTTCAGAGCAGGACGGCGTTCGAAACTTGCATTTTGGCACTCAGGTTATTCAAGGTGCGATGCGACTTGATGATCAGCTCGCGCTTGAGTTTGAGTATATTCAGCAAATGATGCTCTGGACCTTATTCATTGAGCAACCCGTGCATATTGTTCAACTAGGCCTAGGTGCCGGGGCGCTTACGAAGTTTTGCCACCATCACTACCCTGCCGCCCGTACAACAGCCATCGAACTAGACGCTGCTGTCATCACTCAATGCCACACTCACTTTGCCTTGCCAGTCAACAATCAACGACTGTCGGTGTGCGCCATAGATGCTTGGGATTACGTCAACGACCCGTCAAATCATTCTTCTTGCGACGTGCTGCAGGTCGACTTATATGATGCCCAAGCAATCGAGCCCACACTAAATTCACCAGAGTTTTACGCAGCCTGCGCCGACTGCTTAACCGACAATGGCATCATGACCGTCAATATTTTCTGTGATCGAGACAATCACAGTCACAACCTAGAGGCGATTGAACAGTCTTTTAGCGCCGTTGCTTGGTTGCCTGAGGTGCACGATAGCAATATCGTTGCCATCGCCTTTAAACAAGCACCCTCGATCGATTTCGATCAACTATACGCACGTGCTGTACGCGTTGAGCAGCAACTGAAACTTCCTGCGAAATCATGGGTGGACGGCTTGATGCTCTGGATGCAGGGCTAGCGTCGCCTAATTACCACAGCAAAAATATGCCGTGGGGTTTAGGTTGCTGACAGCCTTCGTGAGGGTTCTATTGCGTTTCAGCCCCTGAAAGCTTGATGATTTCAGCCCATTTAGGAACCTCTTGAGCGATCAGTTTCTTAAAGTCATCAATGGAGTTTCCAGAAGGGTTTGAACCTTGCGAGCGTAAGGTTTTCAGCACCTCAGGTTGTGCCAACACATACTGGATGGCCTCGTTAAGTTTTGTAATGATCTCAGGCGGTGTACCACTGCGCGTCATGATGCTGTTCCACAGCGTGATATCAAAACCAGGAAAGGTCTCTGCCACTGTAGGTACGTCGGGTAACGCAAACGAACGTGCAGGAGTCGTCACCGCTAAAGCTTTGAGCTTTTTGCCCTGGATAAAAGGCAAGACTTCAACGAGTGGCGCAAACACCGCATCTAGGCGCCCTCCCATCAAATCGACTAGTGCTGGCGCACCGCCCTTATAAGGAATATGCCCCATTTCAATTTTGATCGTATTGGCAAACAGGGCACCTGCCAGATGCTGGCTTGAACCACTACCGGCCGAGCCATAATTCAACGGTGGTTTGGCGACTTTGGCCGCCGCAATGAAGTCGGCAAAGGTGTTGATTTTTGAATCTGCCCCAATGACCAGAACGTTTGGAATCATTGCAATACGTGAGATTGGCGTTAAATCTTTGCGTAGGTCATACGGAAGTGACTTGTACAGCGAGATATTGGCCACTAAGCTGCTAGGTGCCATCAACAGCGTATAGCCATCCGGAGCAGACTGTGCCACCACATTGGCACCGATGTTGCCAGCCGCGCCTGCGCGATTTTCGACTACGACTTGTTGCCCTAGCCGCTTCGAAAGATGCTCGGCAATCAGTCTAGCGGTGATGTCGGTGCTGCCACCGGGTGCATACGGCACCAGCAGCGCAATCGGTTTGTTTGGATAGGTTGAGACTTGTGCCGAGGCTGGTGCAATGATGAACGCACTGAGTACTGCAAGCACATTAAATATTAATTTTGTTGACATGATGTCTCTCCGTGTCTAAGACGCTTGCTACGTTTTCAAAAATTTTTATAGGATTAATTTTTTGAATATCACATGACAGTGACTGATGTTTACTGTTGAGTACACGATGCTGCTGCGAAGATCCGTTACTTCAAAGCAGCGTAGCTTAGTTCACTGTGGCTGTCTACGCATGGTTTTGGCTAGTCAAGTGTTTGTATTTCAGCCATTGATCTCAAAGCGTACGGCAAATTCAACCCAACTGGCTAAGCTTTGTTGTTCGTTTTTTGCAGGGATAAACCGCCATTGTTGCACTGCACGCAAAGCCGCTTCATCAAAAAGACGATAACCACTGCCTTTTGCCAGTTCGATCTCTTGCGGGCGCCCAGAATCGTCAACCCAGACTCTTAGCCATACAACCCCAGACACGCCAAGATCGCGCAAGGCTATGGGGTAAGCAGGCTTTGGGCTATAGGCGTGGTCGGGGCGTGCAGTTTGTAGCGGTTGGGCAGCGACCTGATGCGTCGCAGATACCGAGCGCACTGCTGGCTGCGTAGAGGTTCGATTCGGCCGCACCGGCCCAACGCGCTGCACTGTTGACTTGGTCCGCGCGGACTCTGTTTCTACTCTCTCTCGAACAATTTCTGACGGGGTTGCATCCGCCTGTAGCAGCTCGGTCATGGCATATTGCTCAAATGACAGCTCGAGATAGTCAATGCCGTGATGATTCCCGCTCGTAGTCGCACCAGGAGCTGTCTGATCCAAGCTGTTAGTATTCAAGTATAACGAGCCATGACTATGCAAGTGATACAACACTACACACATGAGCAAGACACCATGCAATAAGGCTGACTGTAGCCATTGCCTTGGTAGTGGTTTGCTAGTGCGCTTGAACCAACTCATGCTGGCGGGCACCGTCTAGAGACCGGGGATACAACAAAGGCATTGTCTGTTGCCTGCAAGCACTCTAGCGCCAAGCCATACAGCGCCTCAATGACAGGCACCGCTTGCCGATTACTCGCAACATCGTCAAAGAGTTGGCTCTCTTTAATTAACAGCAAGCGATCAAACGCCCTCAAGGCATGATTCACATCATGTAAGACAGCCACGACTGCATGCTGACGCTCAGTGGCAAAGACGTCGAGCGCTTGCAAAATATGCTCTTGTAAGCCTAAATCAAGTGCCGCAAGAGGCTCATCGACCAGAATCAAGCCTTCTCTAACATCCCACAGTTGAGCAAAAACACGTGCCAAATGAACACGCGCATATTCACCGCCTGATAGCGTGTCACAACGGCGTGCCAACAGGTGCTCGGCGCGCGCCAGCCGAGCAGCGTGCAAGACAATCTCAGAGACAAAGGGATCGCGTCTGCGCGCAACGCGCCCAAGCGCGATCACCAACTTAACCTCTAAGCCAAAGGCAACTTGGCAGTTCTGTGGCATCACCGCCCGCTGCTGGCTCAGTTCGACAAGCGACCAACTCGGCCCCGCGCGTCCCTTGAACTGCACCTCACCCTTCGCGGGATTTGAGTCTAATGCCATCAGGCGCAAGAGTGTAGTTTTGCCGGCACCGCTTGGGCCTAAGATGGCCAAGCGCTCGCCTGCTGACAAGCACAGAGTAAAGGGTTTAGGCACTTGCGACACTTCGCGAACTGAACCGTGACTTAGATGAACGTTATTAAGTTCTAGCAAGGTTGCTGTGAGTTCGGTACTCATGTGTTCTTGGCCTAAGCGGTTTGACCGCGCGCTTGGCGCACAAGCAGAAAAAAGAATGGCCCGCCCACCAACGCCGTGAAAATCCCAACAGGAATCTCAGCAGGCACCGTAACCGTACGCGCAAGGGTGTCTGCCACAAGTAATAACAACCCGCCCAACAGCGTAGCCAAAGGCAAAACCTGACGTTGATCGGGGCCAACCCACAACCTGACTAAATGCGGAGCGATTAAGCCGACAAAACTGATCATGCCGCAAAACGCGACCGCCAGCCCTGCCAGTAACGCTACCCATACGATGATTTGCTTTCGTAAGCCATGCACGTCAACCCCAATGTGCCGAGCTGCAGCTTCGCCCAGCGCCAGCGCATTTAACGTTTGCATCGAACGCGTTAGACGGCAATATCCTGTGGCAAGTACGCCGGCAAATAACCCAACCCACATCCACTGCGCCCCCGCCAACGAACCAAGTGTCCAGAATGACAGGCTTCGCAGTTGCTCGTCGTCAGCCAGATAGGTACACAGACCGATCACCGCACCGGCCAAGGCGTTCATGGCAATGCCCGTGAGCAGCAACGCGGCAATTGACCCCGGTGCAATCCAGCGTGCCATATGTTCTAGCGAGAAACATACAACAAGCGCTCCGATGAAAGCGGCAAGCGGTAGCAACCAGGCGCGCGCTTGCGGGTGGATAGCTGCTGCCAAGTCACCAAGCATCACAATGGTCAGTGCGGCAGCGCAGGCAGCACCCGCGCTCACTCCGAGCAAACCCGGCTCAGCAAGTGGATTACGAAATAGACTTTGGGTCAGAGCACCGCTGAGGCCAAGACTAGCGCCTACCAACACAGCGAGTAGCAGACGTGGCAAGCGAAGATTGAACAGCACGTGCGAACCCGCAGAAAGAGTCTGAGCGGGGTCGTCGAAGGAATACCACTCGAGCAATTTAGGCATCGTAAGCCAATCAGACAAATGTACAGGCACCGCGCCAACCTGCACGGCCAGCACAAGCGTCATTAAAAGCGAAACGCCAAGGCACCAACTGGCTCGTGCTCTGAGCACAGCACGAAGAATACTCATACCGTTTGCAAGGCTTGATGCAGTGCAAGAACTGCCTCAGGCATACGTGGGCCAAAGCCCAACAAACGTAAAGCGTCCATCGCGATCACAGCCCGCGAAAGACCCGCTGGCGTGTGCTCGAGCCCTGGCAGTTTGAATAGCGTCTCAAAGCCGCCAGCAGCTTGCAAGCCCTGCTCAGTCACCAACAGGCAATCGGGCTGTGCTGCGATCAATCCCTCGGGTGTTAAGGGCCTGTACCCCTTGAAGCCTTGCACGGCATTGGTAGCACCTGCGTAAGACAACATTGCCTGTGCCGCAGTCTTAGCCCCCGCCACCAACATTTGAGCGGGCGAATGAGCCAAGACAAACATGACGCGCACAGGCCTTGCTAGAGAGTGAGCCGTTTGCGCGTTAACTTGCCGGCGTACGAGTTGCCAAGTCGAATCAAGCTGCTCAAGTACGATCTGAGCCGTCTCGGTTCGCTCGAGTAACCGACCCACGCCCAGTACCCGTTGCCGTAAGCCAACATATTGATGCTTGGCTGGTAGCAACGTAATGCGCGTTCCGGCAGCGGCGATTTGCTTCAGTACTGCGGGTGGCCCAGCCTCTTCTGTTGCGAGGATATGCGAAGGCCTCAACGACAACACACCCTCAGCCGACAATTGCCGCGCGTAGCCTACGTTTGGATAGCCTAGGGCACGGGGTGGATAAATTGAAGTTGAGTCAACACCGACCAGATCGTTATCCGCTTCAAGCGTAAACAAAATTTCGGTTACCGCGCCCCCGATAGATACCACTCGTTTACGCGGAGACGCGCGCGCTATTGACGGGCACGCCGAGATAGCAGCTGCGGCGCACCCCGCAAGATAGCCTAAAGCCTGGCGGCGCGACAACAGGCCTGGAAATTGCGAAGCGTTCGAGATCATGCCACTACGCCGCGCAAGCTTGTTGTGTTTCTTGAATCTCGTCAAGAAGATCTCGCCACGCATTGAGCTCTGGCTGCCCTGGTTTACGTAAACCAAACACCATCGCAATCGCATCACCCTGCGAATCGAATATCTCAAAAGAGGTGACCACACCATCAACTGTCGGCTTCTTCACAATCCACGCGGTATCGATATGATCC
>CAMCII010000138.1 GCA_945874505.1 Bordetella parapertussis
GGCCACCGACACATGAATATTGCGCAACACCATCAATGCGCCATAGCCGCTCGTCATCGCCGTGACTTCAAGCGCAGCTAGCCCCGTACTCGACGGCGTGATCTGGTTATGCATGGCCGACGCTTCCTGAATAAATCGTTTTGATCAATTCTGAATCAACAACTTCAGCGACAGTCCCCTCGAGCACCAAACGCCCTTGATGTAACACCACAATCCGAGTCGAAATTTCTCGGACAAAATCTAGATCGTGTTCAACCAACAAGAGACACAAGCCAAACCGGCTGGTTAAGTCGACCAAGATTTTGCCGATCAGGCTGCGCTCAGACATTGAGAGGCCTGCCGTCGGCTCATCGAGTAAAACTACGCGCGGCTCAAGCGCAAGCACCATCGCCAACTCAAGCGCTTGTTTTTCGCCGTGCGACAAGTTTCCAGCCAGCACCTCGAGCTTTTGATCAAGCTCAGTGGCGTGTAACACCTCGAGTACATAGGGAGGCAGGCTTAAATGAGCGCTGCGCCGCCAAAACGAAGGGGTGTCTATGCGAGTTCGGGCAATACGTAAGCACTCACCGACTGTGAGACTATCAAACACGGTGGCTGTCTGAAACTTGCGCCCCAAGCCGAGCTGTACGCACCGATGCGGAGCAGTGCGTTTGATGTCATGCCCCTGAATGCGAACCAGTCCACCGGTTCGCTCTTCACCATCGCTCATGCAACGCATTAGTGTGGTTTTACCCGCACCGTTTGGACCAATTAAGCTCACCAACTCTCCTGCGCGTGCCGAAAAATTAATGTCTGACAATACTTTTAAACTACCAAAATTCTTTGATACGTTTGTCAACTCAACCACGCAGGTCTGCGACTCGAGTTCGACAGGCTTTGGATCAGTCTGAATCAACTTTAGAGCACTCGAACTGGCAAAGGCGGGCAACAAGCGCCTGAATCCTTTAAATACGGAAGGCAAAAGGCCCTGAGGCAAGAGCACGATCACCAGAACAAACGCAATCCCTAAAAAGAGTTTCCAAACATAAGGCAGATTGCCACTTAAGTAGGCACTACTCCATTCAATCGCAATCGCACCGAGCACGGGGCCGATCACCGTCCCTCGCCCGCCAAGCGCTACCCAAATAATCACTTCGGTGCCAAAGACAAACCCTGCTAATTCGGGCGCAACCACTCCACTGAAGGACGCGTAGCCAAAGCCGGCCAAGGCTGCAACTATCCCTGTCACAATAAGCAAGGCAATTTTATAGACTGAAGTATTGATGCCGAGGTAAGAGCAACGCATCTCGTTGTCACGAATCGCAAACAAGATACGGCCGCCGTCACTACGCACAAACAACCAAGCCAGCGTCGTCAGTAGCACTAACAAGCACCCTATCAGTCTGAACCACTCTTCGATGCCCAGATCGGGCGTGCTGTAACCCGTGAGCCCAGAGCTAGAACCTGTGAAGGTTCCGCCCGAAAATAAAACCTGTGTGAGAACGATCGGTAACACCAAAGACACCACCGAGGCATACAAGGGCGTTGAGCCATGATAAAAGGACAGCCAACCCGTTACTGCCCCAATCAAGAGCGCAGCCAGCACTGCGAGCAAGACTCCAAGCACCACGTAGCCTGGGCCAAAGCCAAGATGGGTAAACACCAGAGCGGCGGCGTATGCACCAACGCCAAAAAAGGCTGACTGTCCAAACGTCAGATAACCGGTATAGCCCCACAGCACATCGACGGTCAGCGCAAGCATGGCGAACAGCAGGGCACGAACTAGAATATTGGTCGTATACGTATCAAGAAACCACGGCGCGCACAGTACCAATAACAATGCTGGCAACATCGAACGCAGTAACTGTCTTCGGATTAAGTCACCATCACTCACGAGAAAATCCTTTAGGACGAATCCGCAAGGTAACCGCAGCCAATACTGCGATCGCCATTCCACCCAGAATCGGACTCACGTAAGAACTAATTAATACCTGTGCCGCGCCAAAAATGAGCGTCGCAAACAACAGACTTAACATTGACACGCCTGAAACCATCACCAACATGAAGGCATTAATGAGCCACGGGACTCCCATATTGGGATCGACGCTGGACAAGGGTGTAATCAACGCACCGGCCAAACTGGCAATGGCGGCACCTAGGGCAAAAGTAAAGAATCGCACGAGTTGCGAATGAATGCCCAAGCCTTGCGCTAACTGCTCGTTAAGAATCACAGCGCGAGTCACCAAGCCAATGCGGGTTCGCGTCAGTAAGATTGCGAGGGTCAACCCCAGCCCCAAGGCAACGAGCGTCAAGAGCAAACGATAAGCCGAATATTCGGCACCAAATAACACAATCGTACCGCGCAACGGGCTCGGCACGAATTGAACTTCACGCCCAAACAACAACGTAATCACTTGACCAATGACAATCGCCAATCCCCAGGTGGCAAGGATGGCGTCGAGCGGGCGCTCATATAACGGTCGTAGAACAAGTCTTTCAACCAGCAAGCCAAATAAGCCGCCCACCAGCAAAGCGAATAAAAATCCCGCAACAGGAGTGAGCCCAAGTTGCGAGGCAATTAAGCTGGCATACGCACCAATCGTCAGAAAAGCGCCATGGGCAAAATTAATGATTTTCATCACGCCGAACACAAGCAACAAGCCGGCCGCAACGATATAGAGAATCGCTGTGGTTGTGAGGATATCAAAAATTAAGTTCATGGCGCTTGAGTTTCGATTACTTCAGTGCAGGACACTGCTGACCAGGATCCACGTCTTTAAAGGTAGAAATCACCTTGACGCTACCATCAGCCTGCACCTGTGCCAAATACATCGTCAGGGGCGAATGATGCTGTTTGTTCATCACGATCGTGCCGCGCGGACCATCGACCTTCACCTCAGCCAGAGCCCGCAGAACCTTTGCAGAATCGGTGCTCTTGACTTGTTCAACAGCCGCTTTGTAGGCATAGACGGCCTCATACTGTGGCACAGACAAATCGTTTGGTGTCTTTAAGTCAGCACCAAATTTCTTGGTCATCGCCGCGAGAAATTTTTTGTTGGCGGGCGAGTCAATACCGGTTACGTAAGAGGCCGAAATATAAATTCCTTCTGCATCCTTGCCCATGCTCTTAGCTGTACCTTCATCGACGGCCAAATTGCCATAAGGCAGATTGACACCTGCAGCGCGCAGTTGCTTAGTCAGGGTGACGTTTGGTGCACCACCCGCTGTCGAAGTAATAATGGCATCAGGTTTAGCGGCTTTGAGTTTACTAATCACTGCAGTCCAGTCGCTACCATCCATCGGCAAATACTCTTCTCCCACCACTTTAACGCCCTTTGACTCTGCGTACTGCTTGGTGAAGGCGAGCATGCCACGACCAAAGGCATAGTCACTGCCAATCAAGAAAATCGTTTTTGCCGATTTTTCTTTCATGAAGTAATCAACAATAGGTGGCACTTGTTGCTCGGGCACCCAAGCGTTGACGTACATATAGGGACTGCAAGAACGACCCTCATAAAACGAGGTATAGATATAAGGTGTTTTGCCCTTGGCAACGGCGGGGAGACCCGCGTTACGCGCTGCGCTGGTTTCCATCGATATCAAGACATCGACTTTCTTTTGAAAGATGAGCGAATCGAAGGCTTTTTGTGCGCCAACGGCACCAGAGGCATCATCGGCCACTTCGAGCCGAACCTTGCGACCCAAAATACCGCCCGCGGCATTGATTTCTTCGACTGCTAACTGTGCAGATTGAACGACTGAAGGTGCGACAACGCTATTAGCGCCCGACAAACCAACTGGCACTCCGATCACAATCGGTTTGCTGTCTTGGGCAAAAATGCCAAAAGATATTGAAGTCAGCGCCACAGCCAAGGACAGGGCGCGAATGCGAGGTTTGAACATGAAGCACTCCTAAAGAAAAAAAGGGGTTAAGTAGTGGGTAAAGGAAATTACTCGAGGCGATTCGATGGCCCACCACCACGCATCGTCTCTTGATAAACATCGGGTCGCCTATCGCGTAAGACTTGGTTAAAAGTGTTCCAGTTACGCGCGCGCCTGGCTTGGCCTAGATCAATGTCAGCATAAATAATTTCGACACTATCGCTTGAGGCAGGCCCCGCTACAGGCCAACCTGTGCAACCAACAATGACACTCTGGCCAATAAAAGGCTGCCCGCGTTCTGTGCCGATACGGTCAGCACAAGCCACAAACATCGAATTGGTATGCGCCGCCGCCATCGCCAAAATCGTCGCCATGGCGTCGCGGCCCTCTGCCTGCCCAGGAATCGGTACCCAATTCGTGGGCACACAAACCAAGTCTGCACCCTTTAAGGCTTGCACACGAAAGGTTTCAGGAAACCAGATGTCATAGCAAATTGCAACACCGATACGCCCGTATGGGGTGTTAAAGACCGGAAACCCCAAGTTACCCGGTTCAAAATAAAGATTTTCTGCATCCCAAAGGTGAACTTTGCGAAACGTACCGATGTACCCCTCAGGGCCTAGTACTACAGCAGAGTTATACAGAACGTTGCCGGCGCGCTCAGCAATCCCTGCAATCAAAATGAGGCCTAAACGCTGGGCTGCCGCCAGCCACGCTTGACAAGTTGCCCCTTCCGGAATCGTCTCTGCCAGTTCAAAGGCTTCAGTGCGACTTTGAAAAACATAGCCGGTATTGCATAACTCGGGTAACACGATCACACGCGCACCCTCTGCCGCGGCCTCTTCGATCAACACAAGCGTGAGCTCAACATTCAACCCCTTCTGAGCCATTTGAGGATCAAACTGAATGCAACCAATTTTTAAGCCCTGATCAGCAGCCGAATCGTGCATCACAAACTCCAAATAAAAAAGCCCCCCATCGCGTGTAAACGCAAGATAGAGGGCGTTGTTGCCGTTGGTAAGTCGGCGCTGTTGCCGAGTGGAGCAATACACAAGACTGATTCGCACTGTTGCTAAACCAATCTGTACTCATAAGAGCATCAACGCTGGCGCTGACGCATTAAATCTGTGAAAAAATTGCGCGAGCCCTTGTATGATCAGGAGCTTTCGCCCAAAGCATATACAACACTTACCTGATAGTAAGAACTGATCGAAATCTTTGTCAAGCATTATTCTTAAACTTGAAACACAAACTGCCAGGCATCGTTTAAGTCACAAATCATTCAGCACCATTCTTGTGCGTAAATCACAAACCATCAGGCACATGCTTGTGAGTGATTGCAAACAATCAGTCATCATTCTTGTGCATGATTGTGCATGAATCGCGAACCCTCAGGCATCATTCTTGTGCATGAATCGCGAACTTTAACTAACAATAATTTTTAACTTAATCTTGACTGAAAAGGCTGAGTCTTGACTGGAAAGGCTGAGCATCGGCACCTAACACTCATCCAAACGCACATGAGTCTCGGGTGAGACATCGGTTGAGACGACACCGGTTGAGACATTGCCAATGAGACAAAGTCCGTGCAGAATGTGCTTAGAGCTGTTGCGCTCGCACGGTCAACCCAAATCCCGACAGCCCAAGCAAAGGCCTTGCATGACTTTTTCAATCGTTGCTCATTGCTCTGTTACTGGCCAACTAGGGGTTGCCGTCAGCACGGCAGTGCCTGCGGTTGGCGCGATGTGCCCGTTCGGCCGGGCCCGCGTGGGCGCGGTCTCAACCCAGTCCTGGGTCAATCCCTATCTCGCTACGCGCGCGCTTGATCTAATCGCCTCTGGGCTCGATGCACCAACAGCCCTTGAGTGCGTCTTGCAATCGGATCAAGCAAAACAATTACGTCAAATCGGCATTGTCGATTCTCAGGGTCGCGCCGCAGTATGGTCGGGCCTCGACTGCACCTCTTGGGCGGGGGATATCGTTGGAGCTGGATACAGCATTCAAGGCAACATGCTGGTGAGTGGTGAAACCTTAACGGCCATGCAAACTGCATTCACTGAGGCGCCCGCGCTCGAACTGGCCGAGCGTTTGATGCGTGCGCTAGAGGCGGGGCAACGGGCAGGTGGCGATAAGCGAGGCCGACAATCAGCGAGCTTAAGCGTTTATGAAAACGAAGACTACCCGCTTTGGGATCTTCGCGTCGACGAGCATAATGAACCGGTAACCGAGCTGCGACGCGTATTCAACGTTGCAGCACTTCAATTAATTCCGTTTGTACGCGGCATGCCTACCCGTCATGGCGCCGGGGTGCCGGCCCCCGACCATGTTGTCGAAATGTTGGCATTAAGCCCTGCCCTGCGCCCAGGTGGTAGCGATCGCGATCGATAAACCTATTTATAGAGGCTGAGTCATGCAAAAGAAAATGCCACTCGATGTAAAAAAGAACATACCGCGTGATAGAAAAACCAAAATATCACCTGATATTGAAAAGAAAATGCCATCTGATGTTGAAAAGAAATCGCCACTGGATAAGAAAAAGAAACCGCGACTTGATGTTTGGACTGACATCCTCGATGTCCAAGTGAACCCTGATCGGCTCAAGCTAAACCTTGCGTCGTATACAGAGATTCTTGAAGAAATCAAAAAGCTGCGTGCGCTAGATTTAACCGACGTCCATCCGGCAATTATTTTCGAACCCACTGCGCCTTACCGCAACCTTCTGAAGTCTTGAGACCATGCAAAACTTCCGAACACTTAACCTCGCAACCATTGCGGCTGGTATACGCGCGCAAACCATCACCAGCACCCAAGTCACCGAATACTATCTAGACCGCATCGCAACGCACGACTCAACGCTAAAAAGCTTTGTTCACCTTTCGCAAACCGCCCTCTTGCAAGCCGCTCAGGCAGATCAAGCCGTGTTAAAGGGCAAGAGGTTGGGTCCCTTACACGGCGTCCCAATCGGCATCAAAGACAACTACTTGACGCACGACATGCCCACCACAGCTGGCACAGAGGCGCCCAACATATCTTTTGCAAAACAAGACTCGGCCGTCAGCGCGCGCTTACGTCATGCTGGCGCGATTTTGCTTGGCAAGACCCGCACCCACGAGTTTGCCTGGGGTAACGTCACCCCACCCACCAGAAACCCCTGGAACACCGACTACGTCCCGTCTGGGTCCTCTGGTGGCTCTGCCTCAGCGGTTGCCGCCGGGCTATGCGCAGCCGCAACCGGTTCAGATACCGGGGGCTCAATTCGCATGCCCGCCTCAGTGTGCGGCTTGGTCGGACTCAAGCCCACCTTTGGACGAGTCAGTCGTACTGGCATTGTTCCGCACTCTTGGTCATTGGATCACGCAGGCCCCTTGACCCGAACGGTTAAAGACACTGCAATCATGCTAAACGTCATGGCGGGCTACGACGCCACTGACCCAGCATGCCAAGATCGGCCAACACCTAATTATCTGAAAACACTCAACCAATCTATCTCAGGGCTCACGCTCGGTATTTGTCGAAACCATTTTTTTGACAACAACCAAGCGGATGTCGATCAGGCGATCGAACGCGCCATCGAAGATCTATCACGGGCTGGTGTAAAAATCATTGAATTCAAGATCCCGAGGCTCGAATTTGGTTTAGGTGCGATCTTTGCGATTGAGTTGGCCTCGTCGACCGCCTACCACGATCAGTCTTTGCGTCAAGGCAAAGTTGAGCACTTTACGCCTGACGTGCGCACCCTTGTTGAGCTCGGCCGCTTCGTGAGTGCTCCCGATTACTTAAAAGCCGAACAATTGCGCAGTTTGCTCATGCAGGATTTTGCCCAAGCCCTGACAAAATGCGATGTCATTATCGGCCCCACCACACCGATCACCGCCTGGAAAGCCGGCACCTGGCGTGTACCAGTTGGTGATCGCGATACGAGCGTCTTGTCGGCCTCTTGGCGCTATACGTTTCCGTATAACCTGACCGGCCTGCCAGCTATCTCAATCCCTTGCGGCTTTGATCGCCTGGGGTTACCGATTGGCCTGCAGATTGCAGGTCGACCCTTTGAGGAAGCGACTGTTCTTAAAGTGGCCACTGCCTACGAACGCACTCATGACTGGGTCAATCAATACCCACTCATTTAGTGTAAAGGGCACCAAAAGAATTTGACGCCGATTTGCTGGGCGCCTTTAAGGCGACAGGCCGAACGTGTCAACCAAAGATGTCAACGACAGGTGTCAACCAAAGGTTGACATCCTGGCCCGAACAAGGCACATTAGGGTAATGAAATACTCCGTCTTTTCACTTATCAAACAAGCGCTCAACGGCCACCAAAACTGGCCAATGGCCTGGCGCAATCCCGAGCCTAAAAAACACTACGATGTGGTTATTGTTGGCGGTGGGGGCCATGGCTTGGCCACTGCGTTTTATCTTGCAAAAAATCACGGCATTAAAAACGTAGCGGTAGTCGAAAAAGGCTGGATTGGCGGGGGCAACACGGGTCGCAACACCACGATCGTGCGCTCAAATTACATGCCAGATGAAAACGCCCATTTTTATGAGTGGTCGCTTAAGCTGTGGCACCAGCTGTCTCAAGAGTTGAATTACAACGTCATGTTTAGCCCTCGTGGAGTCTTGAACTTAGCCCACACTGAAGGGCAACGCGATGCGTTATTTCGTCGCGGCAATCGTATGCGTTTGAACGATATCGACTGCGAATGGCTCACGCGCGAAGAGATTGCACGTGCGGTGCCTCATCTTGATTGCTCTGACACGCCTCGGTTTCCGATCATCGGTGGCTTAATCCAACGACGCGGTGGTACCGCGCGGCATGATGCCGTGGCGTGGGGGTTTGCACGCGCGGCGTCAAACCTAGGCGTCG
>CAMCII010000139.1 GCA_945874505.1 Bordetella parapertussis
AAACGAACGCATCAAAAGATGGGGTAAGCCCGCTGTCCCCATCATCAGACCCAACACGATCGCCAGAAAATTATTTCTCACCGCGTCAGTTAACTCGAAGGTTCGGCTCGCAAAGGGCGCAGCATGGGGTTGAGGCGCGGTCGCCCGCACGGCGTAATCGTCGCGCGCTTTAGACCAAGCCATGCGAGCGCCTTCAACCGATTTAGGGTAAGCCGCTAACTCGCGCTCAAGGTTACGCACCTCGCCCATCGGGGCATCATTGGCACGCGCGCGCAACAGTTGAAGGCGAAGTTTTTGCTGTTCTGTCTCGTAAGTGTCGGGCAAGCCAGAGACACGTGTCTGCATCATTTCAGCACGAGCCTGCCACAAGGTACGAACAGCAAGCTCACTTTGGTCGTGAGTCAGTTCGTGCTCACGCTCGCTGACTTGCTGCAAGACAGAACTTGCCGCCACTTGCGGCAATGGTTCGCCCGTTTGCTTCACAGCAAGCCATACGACGGGCACCAAGTAAGCGATCAGCAAAATGATGTACTGGCCGACTTGCGTCCAAGTGACTGCCCGCATACCACCCAAAAAAGAACACACTAATACGCCGCCCAAGGCGATAAAAATCCCAAGCTCAAACGAGATTCCGGTCATCCGCGTAGTGATGATCCCGACCCCATAAATTTGGGCGACCAGATAGGTAAACGAACACAGTACCGCGCACAGCACCCCCAGCAGTCTGGGCCAGTTGCCGCCAAAACGAGCTCCTAAAAAATCTGGGATGGTGTAACGTCCAAACTTTCGTAAATAGGGTGCTAAAAAAAGCGCGACCAACACGTAGCCACCGGTCCAACCCAAAATGTAAGCGAGCCCGTTATAGCCGGTGAGGTATAAGGTGCCAGCAACACCAATAAACGAGGCAACTGACATCCAGTCTGCAGCAGTTGCCATTCCGTTAAAGACGGCAGGCACTCGCCGACCCGCGACGTAGTATTCAACCGGATCCGAGGTGCGACACATGATGCCAATGCCTGCATACAGCACCACAGTCACGAGCAAAAAGGCATAGCCAATCCATTGCCGCGCCAACCCCATGATTTCAAGCAGGGCTAGCAACAGCACCAGCGAACAAAATCCTAAGGTGTACACGGCATAGCCGCGAAACAGTTGGGCATTCAAGCTGTGCTGCGAGAGGGGCTCTTGAGACACTCAGTCGCCCGTTTGAGAGGCGCGCCGAGCGCGTTGGTCGCACCGACCCATCCACCACGCGTAGAACCCAACTATCGACAAAAAGGAAAGCGGCGCACCGAAGGCTGCCATCCAAAACGAAAACGGCCAACCGAAAATCAAATATTGGCTTAATTCAAGCGCGAAGTAAGCTGGCACGAAGGTCACCAACCACCATAGGCACAACAGCCCCACAATCAGCAAGATATTGTGACGCCAGTAACGAGTTCGAGAGTAGGCTTGAGTAGAGCGCATGATCGCCTAAAATATACAGCTTGGTGGGTACAAGCGACAACGGCCGACACCAAAGTGCCAGCCGTTGTGCGATTTTTTTTATTAGAGTCCTGCTTATTTTTGTTACGTAGCCGATACTGCCAGCTTGCTCATGCAGAGCCTTGTCCCCTCACCTGCATGAAAAAGATTTTGCACCGTCAAGGGTATTGTTACATTGGGGTATGCCCTATATTTGGGCATTTCCGATCTGCTGTTTCACTATATGGACAAGATTGTGTGCTTGCATATAATTTTCTGTCACGGAGCCACATGTTTAACCCGTCGCGCGACCAAGTCCGAGAGTTTTTTGTCAACACCTGGCGTAAAGATCGCGCCCATGAGTTATTGACCCCGCTCGAAGCCATGGCCTTAGACTGGATCAAGCAACACCCCGAATACCACGAAGCCCTTGAAAGCCCTGACGCGCTGACGCACGAGTTCAAAGTCGAAGACGGTCGCAGCAACCCCTTTTTGCACCTTTCGATGCATTTGGCAATTGCCGAGCAACTCTCGATTGACCATCCGCGCGGGATCAAACAAGCGTTCGAAACCATGGCACGAGGCTCGAGTGGGCACGATGCGGTACATCAGATCATGGAGTGCCTGGGGCAGGTTGTCTGGGAATCCCAGCGCTTGGGCACCCCTCTAGACAGCGATACCTATATCGAATTAATTAAGCAACGGGCTAGTCGCGATTAAGAGCAATGCGCTATTTTGGTGCATATGCAGTAGTCGCACAACGTCTTAGTACGCCCAAGCCTTGACTGGCAGTTCCTCGCCAACCCTGGCGTTAGACAATAAAAAACCGCCTTTCAGGCGGTTTTTTATTTAAATCAACAGCGGTTTACCTGCGTACAGTCAACGGCCCAGGCTGCGAGGCCAACCAAGCAGCAACGTTTTCGACATCCTGCTTAGACATCTGTACCGCAAAGGCACCCATCACGGCGTTTTTACGCACATTGGCCGAAGCGGGCGCGCCCGCAGCACCACGTTGATACGCCTTCAAGGCATGAGCCAAAAAGTCGGCATGCTGACCAGCCAAAATAGGGTAAGCGGGCATAATCGGTGATTTAGCATCTGCACCATGGCAAGAGGCACAGTTGAGTTTCTCCCAGGTGACTTTGCCGGCCTTGAGATCGGCTGCTTGAGCCAGACTCGAACCAATCATCACCACAACGCCGCAGAGGGCAAGCTTTAGATGTTTCATAGTCGCCCCCGGTTACTTAAGTTTGGCATAGTAGGCGGACAGATCAGCAATATCTTGATCTGACAGGCTTTTTGCGATCGCATCCATGGTGGGATGGGTTCGCTCGCCCGAAGCATAGGCGCGCAAGGCAATCTGCAAATAGGCAGCGTTTTGACCCGCTATCATCGGCACCGAGTAAACCTCAGGAAAACTTGCCCGATAACCCGGGATACCATGACAACCAATACACATTGAAACTTTCGCTTTAGCTGCCTCAGCGTTACCGACAGCGGGCTCTGCAGCAAAGCCGGTTGAAGCCAAGGCACAGGAAGCTGCCATCGCTAAGCCAGCAAAAACTTGGGGGAGTCGTCGAGCAATCGACGCACCGCCCGAACGCATCAGATTTAGAGACATAATTTTGGACAACTTCATCTAAAAGGGCTCTGGCCACACCAGAACAACAACCCGAGAATACTCTCGGCCGCAAAACGTTAAGATTGTACGATAATTGGCGAAATTAGATTTCGGCATCCGAACCCTTACCACTGAACCTTTACCTTGCGGCCCCTTCATGACCTCTTCAACCCCGATTCCCGAGCAAACCAAACGTTTTGACGGCACCGAGCGCTACGTCGCCACCGACGACCTCAAACTAGCGGTCAATGCTGCACTGACACTTCAGCGCCCCCTGCTCATTAAAGGCGAGCCTGGTACGGGCAAGACCATGTTGGCCGAAGAGGTTGCCGCTGCGCTCGATCGCCCACTGTTGCAATGGCACATCAAATCAACCACCAAAGCGCACCAAGGCCTCTACGAATATGACGCCGTGTCGCGCTTGCGTGACTCGCAGCTAGGCGAAGAAAAAGTTAAAGATATTCGCAACTACATCATGCAAGGTGTTTTGTGGCAGGCTTTTACGGCACCTAGCCCCGTTGTGTTGCTCATCGATGAAATTGACAAAGCCGATATCGAGTTTCCCAATGACTTGCTGCGCGAGCTTGATCAAATGCAATTTCACGTTTACGAAACACGTGAAACCATTAGCGCGCTGCACCGCCCGCTAGTGATCATCACCTCAAATAACGAAAAAGATCTGCCCGACGCGTTTTTACGCCGCTGCTTCTTTCATTACATCCGTTTTCCTGACCGCGACACCTTGCGCAGCATTGTCGGCGTACATTTTCCTGACCTGCATGCTGAAGTCTTACGCGCGGCACTCGATACCTTCTTTGCTTTGCGCGAAGCGCCCGGCCTAAAGAAAAAACCGTCAACCTCTGAGTTTCTTGACTGGTTACGCCTGCTGATCGCTGAAGACGTCAGTCCGGCCGAGATCGACGCTCACGCAGCCACCTCGGTGCCAATGCTGGCCGGTGCACTGCTCAAAAACGAACAAGATTTGCAATTGCTCGAGCGCCTTGCTGCTGTCACGCGCAGCAGCACCCGTCGTCCGTCTGGCCCCAGCAATGGTTAAAAATCAAGGTTTTCAGCAGCCCCCCTCGCCGTGTACCTTGCAAGGGTGGGGCGTGCGCCTCGAGCCACTCTCGCAAGCTCACGCCGAAGGCTTGACGGCCGCGGCACGCGACGGAGAACTCTGGAACCTGAGGGTGACGTCAGTACCTGAGCCAGATCAAACGTCTAGCTATATTCAGACGGCGCTTGAAGGTTTGACGGCAGGGCACATGTTGCCCTTCGTGGTCAAGGATGAGGCTTCTGGCAAAATCCTTGGTACCACTCGCTACCACGATATCATCGCCGCCGTTGCGCGTCTTGAAATCGGCTACACCTGGTACGGTAAAAGCCTGCAACGCACGCACGTCAATACCGCCTGCAAACTACTGTTGCTCACTCACGCGTTTGATACGCTAGGCGCCGGCGTAGTCGGTTGGCGCACCGATAACTTTAATTATGCCTCGCAGCGGGCCATTGAAAGACTTGGTGCAAAACGGGATGGTGCCATTCGCCACCATGCCTTGCGCCGCGATGGCACCGTGCGTGACACCGTCATGTACAGCGTGATCGCCGGCGAATGGCCTGAGGTTCGCGACCACCTAACCTATCAGCTCAAACGCCATGCTCGTTGATTTCTTCTACCACCTGCGTACGCAAAAACTCAAGGTCTCGGTTAAAGAGTACCTGACGCTTCTTGAGGCACTTTCAACGCCCTTGATGCCGCCAACGCTTGAAGACTTTTATTTTTTAGCCCGCACCACACTCATCAAAGACGAAACGCTGTTTGATCGCTTTGATCGGGCCTTCGCTGGCTATTACCGCAGCCTTGAGCAAATTTTGCCACCCGGTAAAAAAATCCCACTCGACTGGCTGGTCAAAGAGCTGCAAAAGCACCTCACACCCGAACAAAAAGCCGAGCTTGAAAAGCACGGACTCGACAAGCTTTTAGAAATGTTCAAAGAGCGCCTCGAAGAACAGAAAGAGCGCCACGAAGGTGGTAGCAAATGGATCGGTACGGGTGGCACCTCGCCGTTTGGCAATGGCGGCTTTAACCCAGAAGGGATTCGAGTGGGCGGCGCCTCTGGCGGTAACCGCACGGCCGTTAAAGTTTGGGACGAGCGCAACTTTAGAGACTACGACGATTCCATTGAACTCGGCACACGTAATTTCAAAGTCGCCTTGCGACGTTTGCGGCGCTTTGCACGTGAGGGCTCAGACTTTGAGCTCGATCTAGACGACACCATCACGAGTACTGCGCGAAACGCAGGCTACCTTGACATCAAAATGGTTCCCGAGCGTCATAACAACGTCAAGGTCTTGATGTTGCTTGATGTGGGCGGCAGCATGGATGACCACATCGCGCGCGTTGAAGAGTTATTCTCAGCGGCAAGCAGCGAATTCAAGAACTTAGAAGTCTATTATTTTCATAACTGCCCCTACGAGCACCTCTGGAAATCAAATCGACGCAGGCAAATGGAGCGTTTTGAAACGCAAGATGTGTTGCGCAAGTTCAATGCTGACTGGCGACTCATTTTTGTAGGCGATGCGACGATGAGCCCTTACGAAATCTTGCAGCCTGGCGGCTCGGTCGAGCACTACAACAAAGAGCCAGGCGCCGAATGGTTGCAGCGCATGATCACGACTTGGCCCAAGGCTGTTTGGCTGAACCCTGAGCCACAGGCTTCGTGGCAATACCGGCAATCCATTGCGTTGATCCGCAATATCGTGCAAGACAAGATGTTTCCGGTTACCGTGTCTGGCATTGAGCAGGCGATGCGTCTGCTTTCTAAATAGCTCAGCACACTGACCTTCCGATTAGCTTGCGATCGGGAGGTCAGGTGTACCGACCCAATGCCAAGCTCGTGGCTAGACGAACTGGCCGTACCGACCCAACGATCCGCTGGCGGATTGAATATTTTTTCTACAAGTGAACCATTTCGGGCGATTGCGCTCAAACTGGGTCATTCACATCTTTTTGGATTTTTCCTATGTGGCTGTTTACCCGCGCCTTGAAGTGCACTTTACTGGGTTCTTTATTATTGTTGGCGGCAACCCAAAGTATGGCTTTCACCCCACCCGCAGGAATCACGCAGATCACAAGCGTTGAGGGCATCACTGAGTACACGCTTGAGGCCAACGGTTTGCGTATTTTGCTGGCACCCGACGACTCTAAACCGACCACTACCGTCAACATGACCTACCTCGTAGGTTCGCGTCATGAGAACTATGGCGAAACCGGTATGGCGCACCTGCTTGAGCACATGCTCTTTAAAGGCACGCCAAACACTCCAAACGCCCTAGGCGAATTTTCAAAACGTGGTTTGCAAGCAAACGGCTCAACCTCGACTGACCGCACCAACTATTACGCGAGCTTTGCTGCCAATCCTGACACCCTTAAATGGTATGTCGGTTGGCAAGCCGATGCCATGATCAACTCAATGATCAAACGCGAAGACCTCGATACCGAAATGACGGTGGTACGCAATGAAATGGAAAGTGGTGAAAACAATCCCTTTCGAATGCTTTGGCAAAAAATGCTTGGCATTGCATTTCAGTGGCACAACTACGGCAAAACCCCCATCGGTGCGCGCTCTGATGTCGAAAATGTCGATATCGCTCAATTGCAGGCGTTCTATCGTGCGCACTATCAACCCGATAACGCGATCTTGATCATTGCCGGAAAATTCGATCCTCAAACTGCGCTCAAGGATGTCCTTGGTGCCTTTAGCGCGATTCCGAAGCCAATTCGCAAATTGCCACCCGAATACACCGTCGAGCCAGTGCAAGATGGCGAGCGCGCGATCACACTGCGCCGCACCGGTGGCTCACCACTCGTTGCCGCGATGTATCACGTGCCTCCTGCGTCGCACATTGATTTCTCGGCACTCGATCTCGCCAGTATGATGATTGCAGATACCCCCTCGGGTCGGCTCTACAAGGCCTTGGTGCCCACCAAACAAGCGGCCAGCGTCTTGGGCTTCTCGATGGACCAATATGCACCAGGTATCGTGATGTTTGGGGCCTCGCTCGAACCGGGCATGGATCAGCCAAAAGCACTTGACACCCTCACAAGCACTATTGAATCGTTGTCCAAACAACCGTTCACCTCTGAAGAACTTGAGCGTGTGCGCAACCAGTGGCTGAAAAGCTGGGATCTGATGTTTAGCGACGCTCAAAGAATCAGCGCAGGGCTCTCTGACGCGATCGCCGTGGGTGACTGGCGCATGTTGTTTGTCTCGCGCGACCGGATTCGTGCGGTCACGCTTGAGCAAGCGCAGCGTGTCGGCCAAGAATACTTGACGCAGGCTAACCGCACACAGGGTCAATACATACCAACCGAGAAACCGACGCGCGCACCCCTGATTGCCATTCCAGACCTTAAAAAAGAGCTGGCCAACTATGTTGGCAACACGCAACTCAAACAGGCTGAAGCCTTTGACCCCGACCCCGCAAATATCAACGTTCTGACTCAACGCAAAGTACTGAAAGTGCCAAACGGCGCAGTCAAGCTCGCCATGCTGCCCAAAGAAGCGCGCGGCGACCGGGTCAATGCCACCATCGCTATACAGTTTGGCAGCGTCGAGGCGTTGAAAGGTCAACGCTTAAACGCGATCGTGACGGCAGATCTTCTGCTCAAAGGCACCAGCGCTCTGACGCGCGAGCAAATCGGCGATCGTATTGACGCACTCGGAGGCGAAGTTGGTATTTCAGGCTCTGGCACTGACTTGACGATTAGCCTGTCAACCACGCATGCCAATATCGATGCACTGGTAAGTTTGGTATTTGAAGTGGTGCAACAGGCTAATTTTTCGCAAGAACAGCTCGACGAATACACTAGCAAAGTCACCACAAGTATCAAAAGTTCGATGACCGAACCAACGTCGATTGCCTCACGCATGCTCATGCGTCATGACAACCCTTGGGCAAAAGACGACATTCGTTACATGCCTAGCTTCGAAGAGTCTTTGGCAGCCGTCACAAACCTCAAGCGCAGCGATTTGGTGAATTTTCATAAAACCTTCTACGGTGCCAGTCAGATCTCAATCGGCATCGTCGGGCACTTTAACCCGACAAGCTTTGAGCAAACCGTAGCCAAGTCCTTGAGCACCTGGGGATCTGGCGCGCCCTATACTCGCATCAGCCATCCCTATCGCGAGGTTAAGCCAGCGCAAATGCAAGCATTGACACCCGACAAAGCCAACGCTTTTTACACGGCCAATCTGGCGTTAAAACTACAAGACACTGATCCAGATTACCCTGCGCTGTATGTGGCAAACTTTCTGCTGGGCTCGTCTGAAACGTCTCGGCTGTGGATGCGCGTGCGTGAAAAAGAAGGTCTGTCTTATAACGTTCGCAGTCGCTTATCGGTCTCGTCCTTTGAACCTAGTGGTTCGTGGGGCGTTTATGCGATTTTCGCCCCCGAAAATCGCACCAAAGTTCAAGACGCGATCCGTCAAGAACTCGATCGTCTGGTGAAGGATGGTTTTGATGCAGCCGAGG
>CAMCII010000140.1 GCA_945874505.1 Bordetella parapertussis
TGTACGACGCATCAGCCAAACTTTCGCAAGGCGCGTGACACCCAAAATGGGGATACCGCTAGGGCGACACTTACCATCGAAAAAATAATGCTGGTCGCGTAGCCACCAGTCTGATCATGCAACCAACCCGACACTAAGGCACCCAAGGCCGCCCCAATCGACATGAAGGCGTAAAGCGCACCGTAGACGGTCGCCAACCCAGGGCCCGGAAATAGCTTTGAGCAAAGCCCCGAAATAATCGGCCCACGAGCACCTTGTGCAATCCCAAAGAAAGCAACAAACCCGAACAAAAACCACGGAGACGGATAAAACGCCAGCGCCAGCAAGTTGGCTAGGCCTAAAAAAGTACAGCTAAACGTGATGGTCACAATCAAGCGATGACCAAACTTATCAGCCAACTTGCCCGAAGAGCCTACTCCAAACACAGAGAGCATGCCCGCAACGCCAAAAGCACTGGCCGCCTCAAGCGCAGAAAACCCTGACTCCACTAAAAAGGCAATGGTCTGCACCGTCACGGCATAAATCACCAACGAAGTAAAGAAAAATGCCTGCCCTAAGGCCCAAAAGCCCGACGAACGAGCTGCGAGCCGCAAGGGTGCAAAAATATTTTTAGACAAGGGTGCTGCCCCAAGAGACCGTGCATAGTCAGAGTGTCCTGCGCGAATGATGCGCCAAGGTAACAACATCGCCAGAGGCAAGAGCACCAACATCAGCCCACCTAGAATATGGTAGGCGTTGCGCCAGCCAACCGTATCATTTAAATATTGCGCAAACGGCACCATCACCAGGGTGCCGGCACCAAACCCTGCATAGGCAATACCGATGGCAGTACTGGTATTGTTTGGAAACCAGCGACTAATCAGACTTTGCGAGGGCACCATCCCTAAAGAGGTTACGCCGATTCCGCCAGCTACGCCCACGCACAAATGAAACTGCCAAAGTTGCGTTAAATTGCCGGCGACTAAGTAACCTAGTCCCAAACTCGCAAACCCTACCGCACAAACGATACGCGGCCCCAGCCGGTCGAACATGATGCCAATCAAAGGCGCCGAGAAACCATTGGCGATCATGTAAACAGAGTACACGCTCGAAATCTCTGAGCGGCTCCAGCCAAATTGGGTTTCGAGCGGCAACAAAAAGGTTACGTACGCGTCACCGATCCCGCGACCAAGCAAGTTAAATAAAAAGCAGATGACCAACACCACAAAAGCCATTGTGGCGTCAGTTGGCTTAGCGTTAGTGAACGCGGGCTTCACCTTACGCGGGTCGACACTTCATAAACCCCGAGCGCACACAGATGCAAACAATTTCGCCGCGCTGATTAATACCGTGATGTTCAAACTCGACAATCCCAGCGTCTTTGCGCGATTTACTCAAACGTTTCGAGAGAATCTTTGTCTCGACGTGGATCGTATCGCCATAAAACACCGGATGCGGAAACCGAGTGTCGGTCATGCCAAGGTTGGCGATCGTCGTACCAAGCGTTGTCTCACCAACGGTGATCCCAATCACTAAGCCCAACGTAAACAAACTGTTGACTAGAATTTGGCCAAACTCAGTTTTAGACGCAAACTCTTTATCGAGGTGCAAGGGCTGCGGGTTCATGGTGAGTGTTGAGAACAATACGTTGTCCATTTCAGTCACTGTGCGCGTCATCGAATGCTTGAACAGTTGTCCCACTTCAAACTCTTCAAAATACAAACCAGCCATGTTGGGCTCCTAGTAGGATTTGGGTAAGCCAAGCACGCGCTCAGCGATAAAGCACAGAATCAATTGTGGGCTGACGGGAGCGATGCGTGTGATCATGACTTCGCGCAGATAGCGTTCAACGTGATATTCCTTCGCATAACCAAAACCGCCATGCGTCATGACCGCTTGTTGGCAGGCATTGAAACCAGCCTCACCACCCAAGTACTTCGCCGCGTTGGCTTGCGCGCCGCACGACTCACCCTTATCAAACATCGAAGCGGCCTGAAACACCATCAGGTTTGCTGCTTCAAGCTCCATCCAATTAGCGGCCAGCGGGTGTTGAATCCCTTGATTCATCCCGATCGGGCGATTAAATACTACCCGCTCCTTGGCATACGCAGTCGCTTTTTTGAGGGCAACTCGCCCTAGGCCTACGCCTTCGGCAGCGATCAGGATACGCTCAGCATTCATGCCGTGCATGATGTAATGAAAGCCCTTGCCTTCTTCACCGATACGATCTTCGACAGGCACCTTCAAACCATCGATAAACAACTCGTTTGAGTCAACAGCTTTACGCCCCATCTTTTCGATCTCGTGCACACGAATAAAATCACGATCGAATTTTGTGTAGAACAAACTCAGGCCATCAGAATGCTTGGTCACCTCTTCAAGTGGCGTCGTGCGCGCCAAGATCAACATTTTTTCAGCAACCTGCGCAGTTGAGATCCACACTTTGGTACCACTCAACACATAGTGATCGCCGACGCGCTCGGCCTTGACCTTTAGCTGCGTGGTGTTCAATCCAGTATTGGGCTCGGTGACCGCAAAACAGGCACGCTCTGCGCCAGAAATCAGGGGTGGCAACATGCGGCGCTTTTGCTCTTCAGTGCCAAACTGTACGACTGGATTTAAACCAAAAATATTCATGTGTACGGCTGATGCACCGCTCATGCCCGCACCGGATTCACTGATGGTTTGCATCATGATCGAGGCTTCAGTGATGCCCAAGCCAGAGCCGCCATACTGCTCAGGAATACAAATCCCTAGCCAACCATCTTTGGCTAGTGCCTGATGCAGCTCAGTCGGAAAGCCGCCATGCCGATCTTTTTCAAGCCAATAATGATCATCAAACTGTTCGCAAATTTTGCTAATTGCCTCGCGAATACTTTCTTGTTCTTGTGAAAATGAAAAATCCATATCTGCCTCTCGCAATATTTGATCAAACTGCTTCTCGACACTACTATAACAATCACTGAACGTGCCTGTATCGAAGCAAGCAAATCAGCCCCCACGGCACTAACCGTTTGGGCTTTAGGCCCTAGCTTACGGCAAAGATGTCATACAGCGCCACACTTTGAAAACCTCAGCCTGCCCAACCAGACAAACCTCATCCCCGCCCGCCTGTTTAACGGACACCTTGCTCATACACCTCACGCGCCAACCTTTCTCTGTGCTCAGGATGGGCAATCGCAATCATGCGCTTGACTCGCTCTTGTAAGGTCTGCCCCTTTAGCTGCGCACTGCCCCATTCTGTCACCACCACATCGGCATCCGTGCGCAAGCTTGTCGCAGGCCCCTGCAAGTTCACCACAATACGGCTAAGCTGCCCGCGCCTAGTTGTCGAGGGCAGCGCAACGATCGAGCGCCCACCTTTCGCCGCGAGCGCGCCACGGGTGAAGTCCACCTGCCCTCCGGTTGCACCAATATATTTTCCATCAATCACTTCTGCTCCGACCTGACCAGTCAAATCCACTTCAATCGCAGAATTAATTGCCACAAACTGCTCAAGCTGCACCAGCGTCGCGTGGGTGTGCACATAGCTAAAGGGCTGAATATTTAGCAAAGCATTGTGCCGGGCAAACTCGTACAAACGGCGCGTGCCCATCAATACACCAGCGGTGGTCAGCCCACGGTCGAGTGCTTTGAAAGCATTGGTCACAGCGCCACATTCGATTAAATCCACCGCAACGTCGCCCAACATTCCGGTATGAATTCCCAAATCTTTGCGGTCACTGAGCGCCGACAGAATCGACTCGGGTATGGCGCCGATCCCCATTTCAAGCACCGAGCGGTCACCGATAAACTCTAAGGCGTGTTGAGCTATACGGCTCTCGACCTCTGAAATTGCGCTTCGTTTCAGCTCAATCAGTGGTCGGTCTGACTCAACGATTGCGTCAATCTTTAAGCCGTCAAGCGCGTGCGACGTGAAGGTCCAGGGCATTTGCTGATTCACTTCAGCAATCACGACCCGCGCTTGTTTTGCCGCCGCGATCAGATAATCATTAGCAATCCCAAGACTGCGTCGACCGTCTGGGCCTTCAGGGCTTAGATGCAAAAAGACCACGTCCGCTTTTGCCGCCCCCTCAGAGGGCAAGCGGTGTAGCTGCGAGCAATGACTTGGAATCAACTGCATCGCACCGGCTTCGAGCAATTTTCGATTTTCACCAATGCCGCAGTAACTTAGCATTGACAGCCAGTCAGCATGCTCAGGTTGCAGCGTCGCCGTGTAAGTGGGGCCAACAAATACCGAGCATCCTCCAAGAGCCTGACGCTGGCTCACCAGCGCCTCGGTCAATGTCAAGGGTTCGGCCGTGCATTCATTCCACCAAATACCGTCACCAGGCCGTATCCAACGGGTGAAATCGATGTTCACGTTACGCGCCCGCTTTCGTCTTTGCCGTGAGCGTCACGCCTTGCGCGATCAGAGAGGCGACGTCAGCGTCTAAATAGCCTAGTTCTTTTAAAATCTCAACGCTATGCTCACCCAACTGTGGTGCGGCGCGACCAGGCGTCGGTTGGCTGTCGGTCCAGGCTGTCGGCACCGCGACGCGCCTGATACGACCCTCTGATGGATGCTCAACCCATTCAAACATGTTGACCGCCTTTAAGTGCGGATCATCAAAAATTGTTTCAAGAGTGTGCAGCGGCATCGTGGGAATATCAGCCTGATCAAGCAATTCAAGCCAGGCGTTTGTCGTACGCTCTAGAAAGATTTTTGCCGCAAGCGCTTGTAAATCATTGATGTGCTGTGTGCGCACCGTCAGATTTAAAAACCGTGGATCGTTTTCAAATATCTCTGAGCGCCCGATCGCCTTGAAAAACGAGGCCCATTGCTTATCGCTGTAGATGACAGCACAGACGAAACCATCGGCGGTTTTGTAGGGACGACGCTCAGAGGCCAGCAGCCTTGGGTAGCCGGGCGGACCGTTGGGCGGATCAAACGTTTGGCCTCCGATATGGTCGCTGAGCAAATGACTAATCATTGTCTCAAACATGGGGATATCAATCTTTTGCCCAAGCCCGGTTTTTTCTCGGTGAAACAAGGCTGCACACAACGAGCTCACAGCGTATAGGCCAACCGTACGATCCACAATATTTGACGGCACATAGCGTGGCACATCCGCGCCCGCCTGCTTAATCAAAGAAGGCAAGCCAATCGCACCTTGAATCAAATCGTCAAAGGCTGGCTTGGCCGCATAGGGGCCATCTTGTCCAAAACCGAAGGTGCCTACGTATAAGAGTCGTGGATTAATTTTTTGAACAACGTCGTAACCTAAGCCAAGACGCGCCATCGCCTGCGGGCGTACGTTGTACAGCAGCACGTCTGCAGTGGCGAGCAACTTCTTAACCGCCTCAAGACCAGCGGCTTGCTTCAGATCAAGCACCAAACCGCGCTTGCTGCGATTGACATGAAGATACAGCGAACCCATGCGCGGATTCTGCATCGGCCCTAAATCACGCACCATATCCCCAGCGGGCGCTTCGACTTTGATCACATCGGCGCCCATATCGCCCAATAACTGCGCGGCATAAGGCCCCATCAAAATCGACGTCATGTCCACGACACGCACACCTACCAAAGGACCGGTCATCGTCATCATCCTTTTAAGCGAGTTGCGTCGCAGCAGCAATTTTTTTAGCTAAACGAAGATGCGGTGTATCCAGCATCTTGCCATCAAGGGTGGCAACTCCCACGCTGGTGTTTGCGGCAAACGCTGCAATCACCCGCTGCGCCCACTCTTGCGCCTGAGCGTCGGGCGTCATCGCTTGATTAATCACGGGCACCTGACCTGGATGAATCGCGGCTTTCGCTGAAAAACCATCGCGATAGGCGCGGCGCGTTTCGCGCAGCAGCGCCTCAGGATTATTGATGTCAGTGGGCACCGTATCGATCGCCGGCACGCCGGCAGCGGCCGCTGCAAACAGACATAGGTTTCGCACCAATCCAAAGGGCGAGGTCCATTGCTCTGGCGCCTCTTCGTCTTTATTTGTCAACGCACCGATATCACCCGCCAAATCTTCAGCGCCCCACATCAAACCGGCTAAGCGCGGCGAGGCGCCTCGGTAGCTATTTAAACCAGCAAGTGCTTCAGCGGTTTCCGTCACGATCGGCAAAATTGCAGTCTGGGCGGCCTCGCCCGGAACTGCCGGAAACATCTGCTCAAAGGCCTCAAGATAGGCCGCCAACAAGGCGACATCGGCCGCACCAGAAGACTTAGGCAGTGCAATACCATCAGGACGGCAGCGCATCACTGCTGCCAAGTCAGTCAAGGTCATGCCTGTGGTCAAGGCATTCACACGTATATAGAGCTTAGGCGTTTTGACTCCAGAGGCCTTCACTTGGGTTAAAAACTTAACCACTTCGATGCGACCATCCTCTTTGCGGGCTGGCGATACGGCATCTTCAAGATCAAAAATCAGTACATCAGCACCACTTTGCAGTGATTTTTCGAGCTTACGCGGGCTATCAGCAGGGACGAATAATAACGAACGCATGGGGGTCTCCGTTTTTTTATGCAAAGCGGCGCGTCGTTCAAACAGGCGCGCCGCTTTGAGTCAATATTGTGTGGTGAGTATAGCTTGGCAAAGCTTACGTCTTGGGGCCGTCATAAAACTGAGGCCACAGTTTTAGCGTGACTTCGCGGTTGCTGGCGTAGGCGTAGCAGCTGTCAATTTTGACAGGTCGGCCATTTGCATCTAACACCTCTGGCCGATCGCGCACCACCGGCCACAGCGCCTGATACGCCGCGGTGGCCATGGGGCCTAGCAACTCCATTAAATGTGTACAGCTTGCAGCACCCTTCAATTTTGAGCGTACTAACTTTGCCCAACCGCCGCCAATGCGCTCGCCCTTCAAGACCGAAAGAGTCGGCGGCGCTTGCTTGCATATGGCAAACGGGGTCGAATCTGAAGACGAAAATACATCGTGAATTAAAAACTCGTCGTCAATTACAAGCCGAACCCACAAGTCATGTATGGGCTGCCCTGGGGCAAGCACCCGGTTCGTTAAAGGAGCCACAAACTCGATCGGTTTGTTATCGACCACTCGGCCCTCAATGTCGTAGAGCCCGTCGACGCGTCGGTACGCGCGCATGGTGATCTGGCGTTTGTGAATCTCTTCGCGTTCGATACTGTCTGGCAAAGGCACTTTCGTTCTCTTTTTGATAGGGTCATAAAAATGGCTTGAGTCGGGTAAGTGTATCTTGGATCTCGCTAGGTACTCCACCGCCAGAACCTGCGAAACTGACCCAGTATGCTAAATTTGATGAGTGGTGCGCTTTCGCACCGGTCATGGCACGTGGTGTTTCGGTGCCAAAAAGAAATGTCTCTATTTAAACGTTCGGTTGTCTCTGAAATCGCCAATCACTTCAGCGTCGTGCTTTCGACTCTGATTGTGGTCTGGCTTAGCGTTGTGCTGGTGCGGTTGCTTGGCGAGGCCGCCGCTGGCCGAATTGGCTCGGATGTTGTAGTTGGCCTGGCCACTTTTACGTTGATTGCTGCGCTGCCCATCATTTTGACTGTTTCGATTTTTATTGGCGTACTCACAACCGTGACGCGCAATTATCGTGAGTCTGAGATGGTGGTCTGGTTTTCAAGCGGGCTCTCGCTAGCCAATTGGGTCAACCCTGTCCTGCGTATTGCGATCCCGATTGCGGCACTCATCTCCTTTTTGACGCTCTTCGCCACACCTTGGGCCAATCGACAGATTGGTGAATATCGTGCGCGTTACGAAATGCGTTCTGACTTGTCAAAAATTACCCCAGGTCAATTTTTAGAAACCGAAAAGGGTGCTCGCGTTTTTTTTGTTGAAGGCACGACGAACGTCACTGATAACCCGCTGGGGCAGGTTTTTATGCGCCTGATTGACCCCGACTGGTTGACCCTTGTGACGTCGGCCTCAGCAAAAATCGAAACCGAAGCAAATGGTGATCGCTTTTTGGTCTTGGGCGCTGGCCACCGCTACGACCTCAAACCCGAAACCTCTGAAATGCGCTTTGCAGAATTTGGTGCTTTCGGGGTACGCATTGAAAGTAAAAATGCTGAAGAGTCGCTAGAGAAAGCACGTGCCACCACACTTGCAAGCCGAAGATCACGGCCCACCTCACTATTACTGAGCGATAACGAAAATAGTTCTTATGGACAAATCATGTGGCGACTGTCCCTGCCACTTGCCGCTTTAAATCTTGCCTTGATGGCCATCCCCTTAGGTGCGGTGAACCCACGTATTGGCCGCTCTGGAGATTTATTAATCGCAGGCTTGGTCGCCATGCTGTACATGAACCTCATCAACATCACACAAGGTTGGATCATTCATGGCAAGTTGCGCTTTGTGATTGGAGTCTGGTTGATACATGCTATTTTTGCGACGTTTACGGTAGTGTTGCTTTGGCATCGTTTGCGCGTCAAAGAGCCCAAACCGCCGGTTGTCAAAGCAGCCTGACGCTAATACAAATCAAAATAAGACTGCACCACTTCGGGATCTTGCGTCACAGTCAGCGCTAACATCAGCAAGATGCGGCATTTTTGAGCATTCAGGTTATCCGAGGCAACGATCTGCTGATCACGCAAGTATTTTCTTCGTGCGACTCTTCCGGCACCGCCTCGGCTCGCCTGCACCACAACAACACCC
>CAMCII010000141.1 GCA_945874505.1 Bordetella parapertussis
TCAGTCTGTGCGCCCGAACCTCAAGGCCCAGCCACTTAACATTTGGCTCAAAGCTCAGGTCTGACGGACATGTTGTATCTAACCAGGTTTTTTTTAAATAGTCTCCTCGACCCAATACAAAGGCGCTGTAACGCGAACGCATTAAGGTCTCGGCGTCGGGCGCGGGCATCGTGTCAAAGTGCTCAAGATAGCGTCCGCAGCATTGGCTCAGCAAAAGCAATTTGTTTTTATTTTTTTTTCCGCAAAAGCAGATCGATCGAGTCATTTTGGCGAAACTCCTAAAGTCAGCGTCAAAAAGCTATATGCTCGAATCTCACACACGACAGTCATGGCAGTTACCTTCGGCTCATAAATATTGCGGCATGCTGATTAAGATTTTGAGTGTGTCACTAAAAACGCTGGCACCTTTAAGCCCCAGTGAATGGCAGCTGCGCGCATTAAAAACGTCACCACCGTGCAACCAATCAAGATCTCTATCGCGTCATGCGGATAAAAATGTAGACTTGCCATCAAAAACAAGCAACCAAGCGCCACAGGAATCGCATACAACTCAGTGGACATTAACAAATTTTTCCTGCCCGCGATGACGTCGCGCATGATTCCTCCACCAATTGCAGTGATCACCCCTAGAATGACTGGCGCCAGCGGCCAGCCAAAAGCCATTTCGTAAGTTTTCATGGCACCCTGTATGCCAAACAGTGCGGCTCCGAGGCCATCCAGGTAAAGCATTAAGGTAAAAACCTGCGGCTGTGTAAAGAACGAGCGTGCCACGAAGGCCAACAAACTAGAGAATATTGCGACCCGAACAAACACCAAATCCTCAACCCAAAACGGCTGCACGCCTAACAAAAGATCACGTACTGTGCCCCCTCCTACTGCGGTGATCACACCCAGCACCATCACACCAAAAATATCTACACCACGATCGGCGATTGCTAACACAGCTGTGATGGCAAACGCCATCGTGGCAACAATCGCCAGCCAAAACATAATGACATCGATTGAAACTTGGGGGGTCAACATGCACAGGACCTTCGAAAAAACGTTACCTACAGTAAGCAAGACAAAGAAGTCTTGCCATCTGATTCAAATCAGTCAAGACTTGCGCGTACCCACCTAAACACGCGACGACTTGTACCAGTCTTTGACCGCTGTGACGTAGCGCGCCACGCCTTGGTCGACAGTGACGGATTCTAGCGCACCGTAAGACAGGCGCTGATAGTTTGCCTTTGCGGTGTCAAACAATCCAAAGGTAAAGCCAGGTACGGACACCACTTTATGTCTTTGCGCCATCGCACGATTAAAGGCAAGACGTTCTGTGCCAACGGCTAAGCCAGGCAATTTAAGTAATACATAAAATGCACCTTGCGTTTTTGGAAACTCTATCAGCTCACCCAAAGCTTCGAGACTTCCGTATACATTTTTGCGCACGATCGAAAGCGCTTCGAGTTTAGGCTGCACCCAGGCGCGACCATACTTCAACACTTCGAGCGCCAACATTTGCGATACCACCGGCGCGCAGATCAAGTTGGTATCTTGCACCTTATTCATGGTATCCAGCAGATCAGCCGGAAACACAACATAGCCGATCCGCCAACTTGCCATCCCGTAATTTTTTGACATTGAAAAAAACGAAATCGTGTGACGATGTGCCTCAGGCAGCGATGCTGGTGAAAAGTGTTCAGCACCGTCATACGTAAAATATTCATAAGCTTCATCACTAAAGTGATAAATATTTTTTTGGGCACACAAGGTATTGACCGCAGTTAACGACTCTTTTGAGTACACCGCGCCAGTTGGATTATTGGGTGATACGGTGATGATCGCGCGCGTGCGCGGGGTCACTGCCGCAGCAAGCGCCTCAAGGTTTAGGCTCCAGTCATCATTCACCGGTACCGGGACAGGCACACAGCCAACCATTCGAATCGCCATCTCTTGATTGAAGTAATACGGGGCCGGCAAAATAAATTCATCGCCCGGATCACCCACCGCAAGCAGGCAGTTCAAGAAGGCCATGTTGCTGCCGGCGGTGACCATGACAACCGAATCGCGCCCACAGTGAATATTGTTTTCGTCTGCCAGCTTTTGTGTCAGGGCGTCGATCAAGGCAGGGTGACCAATAATCGCTTGGTATTTATTCAGACCAACATCACTCATCAAATCAGGCAGTGCCGCAAGGGCCTGATAAGGCGGGCCGTAATTGACAACGCCCTGCCCTAAAGAAATGGTGCCCGGATTATCACGCACTAAGGCGGCAATCGCGGGCATTACCGGTATGTCTACCGAAGCCAACCGGAGAGAGAAACGTTTCATCGACGTTACACTTTTGTCAGCCAGCCGTGCGTGTCAGGCGTCAGCTCTCGTACCGCATCAAAATAAATTTTCTGCATTTTTTTCGTAATAGGCCCAATCGCACCATCACCCACAGGCAAACGATCAATTTTCACGACTGGAATAATTTCTTGCCCGGTGCCGCACAGAAAAGCCTCATCCGCAAAATACAGCTCACTGCGGTCGACTTCGCGCTGCACCACTGCCTGACCTGTGGCCTCTTCGTACAAGGTAATAATGGTATCGCGCGTCACACTTTCTAAAATGTTGCTACCAATGTTAGGCGTGATCAACCTACCATCTCTGACCATAAAAAAACAAGCAATTGGTGCTTCAGAGACTTTGCCAGAAGGCGTCAACATCAAGGCGCCATCGTAGCCATCTGACTTGGCCTGCAATTGCGTTAAACGTGCGTTGTGATAGTTTGCAGTCGCCTTGATACGCGGTGGGCTCGCGTTATCAGACAACCGGCTCCAAGAGCTCACACCCAAACTCATGCCAGTATCTGCAAACTTTGGACGCTCGCGGGGTGAGGCTGCCGCTGTATACCCCACGGGCCCCGTTTGGGCCATCAACCCAAGGGCTTCGATATACACCAACAAACGAATATACAAATCGTCATCGGGTTCATTTGCGCGAATCAAGCCCGAAAGCGCCTCACGCATACCGTCTTCGGTCAAAGAGTGATCAAAACGCATGACCTTCATGCCGAGCAGCAAACGCTTAAAGTGTTCAGCGAATCTAAAAATCTTAAACTCACCTGTGGTGGGATTGCGGTAGGCACGCAAGCCTTCAAAGACCGCCGTCGCATAGGTCATGCCCAAAGACATCGGGTGAACACTTGCTTGTTCGTAAGGCAGCAACTTGCCATTTTGTAAAATAATTTTGGGTTGCCACATAAACCTAGTCCTTTTTTAACTTCAATTCTGGGATCAGCTTTCCCATTTGACGATAGACGCCCGTGACCGAAGCGGTGAACGCGGCATGATCAAGATAAGCAGGTGTCCCTTTTAGCTTGTTCACCAACTCAAGAAACCCAGGGGTGCGCACCATGTCAGAGGCTGCAGCCTCCCACTCTTTAATGACGTCTGGTGGCATTCCGCCAGGGCCTGCGATCCCATAAAAGATCGGTACTGAAATCGGGAATTTCAAATCTTTATAGGTTGGTACATTTGGATATTCTGGGATCCTATCGGGTCCGCTTTCTGCGAGCAGTCTGATCGTGCCCGCTGCGGCGTGCGGCGGAAATTCAGCAGCTACCAAAGCTTGAATCTGCCCACCGAACAAAGCATTCATCGCGTCAGCACCGCCCTTGTAGGGCACATAGGTGGCTTCTATACCAGCCGCCTGAAAAGCAGCTTGCGTCGAGATATGTGTGCCTCCATTGGTTGCTGCTGTTGACCAAAACAACTTATTGGGATTGGCCTTTGACCATGCCAGTAGTTCTTGAATGGTTTTAAAAGATGAATCTGATTTCACAAACAGTGGTTGCGCGCTCACCAAGGTCTGAAACAAGTAGGTAAAGTCTTTGCTAGGATCGTAGGTCTGTGGCTGAAAATAAGGCGCAACAGTAAAAGGACTGGTTGTGGCCAGCGCAACGGTGTAGCCATCGGGCTTAGCACGCGCTAACAGACTGGTCGCGATGGTGCCACCAGCGCCTGGCTTGTTTTCAATAATGACTGGCACCTTCCAGCGTTCACGCAAGTAGTCTCCGATCCAACGCGACGACATGTCGCCGCCACCACCCACTGCAAAACCAACAATAATCGTGATTGGCTTAGACGGAAATTTTTCAGCCGACTGCGAGAAACATGGAGCAGCGAACAAACAAGACGCCAGTACGCTGAGACAAACTTTTGGTGATAGTTTCAACATGATGCACCCCTATAGGATAGTAGTGATTACGATGCCTTAACCTCGCATCGCTTTGAGTTGCTGCGAATACCCAGAGGGATCGATTTGGACATCGATCAAACTAGGGCCTTGATGCCTTAAAGCCTGTGTGAGGGCTTCGTGATATTGCACTTCGGTGGTTGCCTCAAAACCTTGACCACCCAACGCCTGCATGGCTTTTGCAAAGTTATGTTTGCCCCAGCGCACGCCGCGACTAGGGAGTTGTTTACTTTGTTGCTTGATGTCAATCAATGATAAAGCACTGTCGTTAAACACGACTACAACAATACGCGCACCCGAATCAATTGCCGTACACAGCTCGCCCAAACACATCATCAGGCCACCATCGCCCGTAAAACAGATCACGGGTTGCTCGGGTTCGTCTATGGCAGCGGCAATGGCTGCTGGCAATGCAAACGCCATCGTTGCCAAACCATTTGAAATTAACACATCGCCAGGCTGCGTCACAGCAAAAAATGCAGTCGCAGAAAACATATGCGCACCCGCATCGACTGACATGCGCGGCCTCAATATTTGCTCGGCATAAGCCTGCGCAGACAGTTGCACTAACCGATCAGGCGCAACGCCAAATTGCACAGGCGGATAGGCTAGGCGCTTCAAAATATCGTGGCGTAAGAGCGTAATCTGCTCAAGCGACCAACCCGACTCATAGCCTTTGACTTCGTCATTGAGGGCAAGCGCATGTTGTTTTAAATCACGGCTGACACGCGCCAAAGGCTTGATGTAATGAACATCGTGCGTCGCATTCGACAACTCAACCGCTGGCTTGTTATAGGGCCACGGCTGCAAAATCATTTCTACTGGATCTAACCCCACCATCACCATCAAGTCAGCTTGCGCCAGGCAGTCGGCCTCTTGGATACCACCGGTAAAAATTCCCACGACTTGGGAATCCAGATCAGAGACTACCCCCTTTGCTTTGTAAGTTTGTAACACTGGACACTTTAGATGCTTTGCAAGTTGCCTGACCTCATCGGCACAGTGACGCGCCTCGAGCCCAACAATCAGCACCGGTTTTTTGGCAAGTTTGATTTGCTGAGCCAGATTTTGCAAGGCGACCTGATCAAGCACACTTGCTGAACGAGTGGGTATTGAAACGTGCGGCGCAGCAATCAGTCTGCGTGCGACTTCGCCCGTCAGTTCGAGATGCACGGGCCCAAGTGGCGCCTGACAAGCAAGCGCAATGATCGCCTCGATCTCGGCGGCAGGGTTCTCAGACTCAAGGCGCGTGACCCCTTTGACAACGGGTTGCAACAGCGCCTTTTGATCAAAGACCTGATGGGTGATGTAACTGAGTTGTTTATCTGTAAAACCATCGGTGATCACAATCACAGGCGCACGATCAAGCTTTGCATAGGTCACCCCATTGGCGGCATTCGCCACCCCTGGGCCCTTGGTCATCAGCGCCACCCCAGGCACCCCAGTCGTTTCGGCTAAGGCGCCTGCCATCATCACGGCTGCATTTTCAGTTTTCGAGAGCGTAAAACCAATCCCGACCTCAGCAGCGGCTTCAATGAGATCTAACGACGAGCCGCCACCGGGCAAGCCGAACATCTGACGCACCCCTGCACGCGCCAAGGCTTGGGCCAACGCCTGCACAATCGTAATTTGTGATGTTGTATTCAAAATGATTACCGTTAACTTTAAAAATGATGACCGTTGGCTTTAAAAATACTTACCGTTAACTTGAATTAAATGTCTATTTAGTCGTGGCGACGCGAGCGACAGCGTGACGCATATCTGGGAGTTCGCTTCAATGCACTACCTGCACCGTTGGATCGCAGAGCCTTATCAGCATATTGTGATGCTGATCAATCACGACGCTGGCGTATCTTGGAACGACGACCGTTGATTCGCGCTCTTCGACAATCGCAGGGCCGTCAAACTGCATGCCGGCCTGTAACACATAGCGGTCATAGACTGGCGTTTGCACAAAATCTTTACTAAAGACGCAAAACACTTCGCGGCTGTTTTTGATTGCAGCAGCTGCCGAGATATCAGTCGCTTGAGTCTGCATGAGATTCGCCTTCAGTTGTTCAAGCAACTGAGGCGCAGGCCCCTGCACCACGACACGCCACGACACCACCTCTGCGGGTGTATCCGCTTCGATACGGCCATACAAATTTTGATAACAGCAATTAAATTCTTCAGACAAATGCTGTTTAAAAGATTGTTTGAGTCGCCCCATCGAAACGGGCACCTCGACCTCGTAGCCTTGGCCAACATAGCGTATCGCAGCGCTGACCTGAGTGGTACATAACGCAGCCGCTAAGCCCGACTCAGCCAACATCGCCAGGCCTTTCTTTTTTAGACCTTCGATTAATTGCTCGACGACCTGCTCGTCTAACAACTGCACGGGCGAAACAGAGGCCTGCACAAACTGAAACGACATCGGCGAAGCCAAAAAGCCAAAAGCAGACGCCACGCCCGCGCCCATCGGGATCACCAAGCGCTCAATCCCAAGTTTAAGTGCCACATGGCACGCATGCACAGGCCCAGCACCGCCAATCGGAATCATCGCGTAGCTTGAGGCCTTTAAGCCTTTTTCAAGTGCGTGAATACTCGCGGCCTGCGCCATGGTCTCATTGACGGTCTCATGAATCCCAAACGCCGCCTCAGTGACCGTGATCTCGAGGGGATGCGCGATTTGTTTTTGGATACATTCACGTGCTGCAACGAGGTCTAGGATCATTGAACCGCCCAAAAACGAGTTGGCATCCAAGTAACCCAACACAAGATCGGCATCCGTCACCGTCGCATCTTGCCCCCCTTGCCCATAACAGGCAGGCCCAGGCACTGCGCTTGAACTGTCGGGGCCGACTTGAATCAGCCCAAGGCTATTGATACGTGAAATACTTCCGCCCCCCGAACCGATCTCAATCATGTCGATGGAGGGCACTTTTAATGGGATACCGCTGCCCTTTTTAAAACGTTGCAGACGCGCGACTTCAAAGTCAGTGGTGACTGCACTTTTGCCCTCGTCAATCAAACATGCCTTGGCGGTTGTTCCTCCCATGTCAAAGCACAGGATCTGCGTTAAGTCTGCCATTTGCCCAATCAGCGAGGTCGCTTGCACGCCACCCGCTGGGCCCGATTGCACTAACCTGATCGGATACTCAAGCGCAGTATTGAAGTGCACCGTGCCACCATCTGATTGCATCAGATACAAATCTTGATCAATGCCAAGTTGCTTGATACCAGCCATTAAGGCAGAGATATATTTTTTAAATAACGGCTGTACATACGCATTGCACACCGTGGTGGCGGTACGCTCATACTCACCAATTTCTGGCATGACCTCGCTCGAGATGCAAACTGCCACGTCAGGCAAGAGTTTAGCGAGCGCCTGCTTAATCTGAATTTCGTGTTCGGGTGACTGAAACGAATGCAACAAACACACTGCGACCGCATCCACTTTTGCTTGTTTGATCGCCTGCGCAATTTGGGGCAACGCTGAAAGATCCAGCGGCGTGATCACCGAGCCGTCATGACCCACTCGCTCTTTGATTTCAAAGCACAGCGCCCGAGGGACTAATGGCTCAACAGGAGTCAAAAACAAATCGTAAATGTCGTAGCGCCATTCGCGCCCAATTTGCAAGACATCGCGAAAGCCCTCTGTCGTAATCAGTGCAGTACGAACCCCTTTGCGCTCAATTAGTGCGTTGGCGACCAAGGTCGTACCATGGATAACGTTTTCAACGTCACTTGCTTGCACGCCATTATTGTCGAGAATCAACTGGATTCCCGTTAAGACGCCAATCGACGGGTCTAGCGGCGTTGTTAACACTTTTTCGTTTCGCAACTGCCCTTGCGCGTCGACCATCACCAAGTCTGTGAAGGTTCCGCCGATATCCACGCCAATGCGAAAAGGTGCCATCAGTGGTTTAAGCGCTTGGCTCATGCTGCACTCCCTTTCGCGACGGACACCAGAGTCTCGGGTTGAGTCCCCTTTAGACCATACGCCGTCTGCGCGCTTTGCGCTGACACTACGCCATTTTGTAGATCTGTTGCTAAGCTTTTAGGGTCGCGCTCAAGAGGTGAAAACATACCGCCCCCACCCGGCGTCTCGAAGGTCACAATCTGCCCTTGCTTGATGGTGGTGACTGATTTGCCTGGTATCCGTTCACCATCCAGCAAGTCGACGCCAAGCCTTCCATCCGCCCCACCTAAAAACCCGCGTGGTGGGTATTTGATTCTTTCGTGGCGAATCATGAAGGTCAGAGGCTCGGGCGACAAAGATTGAAACGACAAGCGCTGTCCCAAACCGCCTCGATACTTGCCCGCACCACCGCTGTCGATAATCAGGCTTTTTTCAGTGATCAACATCGGCGTTTGATTTTC
>CAMCII010000142.1 GCA_945874505.1 Bordetella parapertussis
ATTGGTGGTTTGGGTTTGCCCAGGCTGGATGCGACCTTGGTGTTTGAAGAGATGGCCGCGATCGACCCCTCAACGACTGCTTTTTTAACTATCCATAATATGGCAACCTGGATGGTTGGCGAATGGGCGAGCCCGGCTGTGCGTGAGCAATGGGGCAGGCCTCTAGCTTCGGGCGAAAAGCTTGCCTCGTACTGCCTCACCGAGCCCGGTTCAGGGTCAGATGCAGCCTCGTTAGTCAGTCAGGCAGTGCTTGAGGGCAAACACTATATTCTGAATGGTGCAAAGGCTTTTATTTCTGGCGGCGGCGATACCGACGTTCTGATTGTGATGGCGCGCACAGGGGGCAGCGGTCCATCTGGTGTTTCGGCGTTTGTCGTGCCGTCCACGCTCGAGGGCATTAGCTTTGGTCGCAAAGAAAACAAGATGGGCTGGAACAGTCAAAGCACGCGGGCGATCAAGTTTGAAAATGTACGCGTGCCCGCAGAAAATCTGTTAGACAAAGAAGGCGAGGGGTTTAAAATTGCGATGCGTGGGTTAGACGGCGGTCGAATCAATATCGCGACCTGTTCAGTCGGTGCCGCTCAGGGGGCACTTGAGGCCTCTTATACCTACATGCTCGAACGCAAGCAGTTTAAGCAGCCACTCGCAAGCTTCCAGGCCTTGCAATTTAAATACGCTGACATGGCCACGCACACTGTGGCTGCTCGGCAAATGGTACGTCTCGCTGCCTGCAAGCTTGATGCTGGCTCGGCTGACGCCTCAACCTATTGTGCAATGGCCAAGCGTTTTGCGACTGATTTAGGCTTTCAAGTCTGTCTAGAGGCACAGCAATTGCACGGTGGCTACGGTTACCTAAAAGATTATCCACTTGAGCGTTTGGTGCGCGACACGCGCGTTCATCAAATCCTCGAAGGGACCAATGAAATCATGCGAGTCATTATTGCTCGCCAACTGCTAGAAAAAGGTGCTGACGTCAGATGAGTACTGTTGAGAACAACAATGAAGTCGTCTTGTTCAATGAACTGAACTGTACGAATGGTACGCAGATCGGTGTGGCGACTCTGAATGCGCCAAAGACCTTGAACGGCTTGTCGCTCGAAATGACGCGCTTGTTAGCGAACCAGATTGAGTTGTGGGCCAACGACCCAGCCATTGTATGTCTGATACTGAAAGGTGCTGGCGATAAAGCCTTTTGCGCCGGTGGTGACTTGCATGCGTTACACCACAGCATGCTGAGTAATGTTGGCAAAGCCCCCATCGACAATACCCACGCTGGTACCTTTTTTGCCGAAGAGTACGCACTAGATTACCGCTTGCATACCTTTCCAAAACCCATCTTAGTATGGGGAGACGGCATCGTGATGGGTGGCGGGATGGGCTTGATGATGGGCGCTAGTCACCGAGTCGTCACCGAAACTTCTCGACTGGCAATGCCCGAGATCTCGATTGGCTTGTTTCCAGACGTTGGTGGCACCTGGATGCTCAATCGTTTGCCCGGCAAAACGGGTTTGTTTATGGGTTTAACCGGCGCACAGATCGGTGCCGCCGATGCTTTATTTGCCGGTATGGCCGACTATCACTTAGCGCGCGAGACCTGGCCCGTCTTGCTCGAGCAACTAACGAGTCAACCTTGGTCGCAGAGCAAAGCAGAACCTAACCCTGGCAATGAGGTGTTGTTAGATCAGGTGCTGGCTGGACTGGCTAGTGCCCCAGCCATTGCAATGGGGCCTTTGCAGCAGCACTTGTCTCTGATCCATACGTGTTGCGCGGGCTCAGACCTCAATAAAATTGTTGCCGCCTTGGTGGCGCTGTCCGAGCATTCTGACCCCTGGTTGCAGCGCGCCGCAAAAACGCTTGCTGCGGGTTCGCCTGGCTCTGCGCGTCTAACGTATACCTTGCTCAAGCGTGTCAAACACCTGTCTCTGGCTGACGCCTACCGCTTTGAATGGGTGGCTGGTCTGATGTGTGCGTCACATGGCGATTTTGCAGAAGGCATTCGGGCACTATTAATTGACAAAGATAAACAACCCAAATGGAACCCTGCGACGCTTGCTGAGGCGACTGAGGCTTGGGTTGAAAAATTCTTTACGCTACCTGTTGCCGCCGAGCAGCATCCTTTGCATCGCCTAGGGCAGACTGCTTAAGCTGCCGAGGGTGAGTACCTAAGCAGCCTAGGGCAGAGTTACTCAAGCAGCCTAGAGCGAGTACCTAAGCAGCCTAGGGCAGAGTTGCCTAAGCAGCCTAGAGCGAGTACCCAAGCGGCCGGGGCAGAGTACCTCAACGGGTTGGTTTGCCTTGAGTTCAGCGCTTAAGCCGGCTTATTGGTGTAGGGTAGGCTCAGCAGTGTGATCGGGGCACCATCGCGTGCGCCAAGGTGTAAGGCGTTATGCTCAAGCGCGTCGAAGGTGGTTTCAAATAGCACGTAAGCCGTGCCTGAACTGCCTAAATGCTGGGCACCCTCGGTAGGTTGGTTTGCCGCCTCAGCGATGTTGATGACGCGGCCGCAGGCTTGCTCTGATCCTTGTGCATCAAAAATATCAGTACCAGCGTTTAGGCTAAGCCCAGTGCTCTGTTCAATCGTGCCAAGATGCATACGGCGCTTGACCGTGCCGCGGTAGTGGCTGCGCGCGACAATTTCTTGGCCGGGGTAGCAACCCTTGGTAAAACTCACACCTTCGATTAAATCAAGATTCAGTGTCTGAGGGATCAGCAGGTCTTGGGTCGCAGCTTCGATCCAGGGCAGGCCTGCTGCAATATCCTGACCATGCCACTGCGTTGCGGTGCTCAGAGTGTGCGGCAAGTTTAAGCCTTGGCAAGCCACGGCATGGGCCTCGCTCGCAAGCCACCACCAACGTAAGGTTGCACCAGCTGCCTGCTGCCCCGTGGCGGGGGCACAGATCCAAAGCCCTGTGGTCGTAGCAGCGACTTGCCAGGCCGATTGCGGCAGCGTGTGCCCTAAATTTTCATTTAATGCGCCCACTTCAGTCGCTGCAATCGAGACACCCACCACGCTGTATGCACTTGGGGCGAGCTTTACCTTGGCGCGAAGCACAAACATACTCAGACGCTTGAGCACCGGCGTTAAAATGTCTTGACGCATTAAGCCAATAAGACCAGCACCGAGCGCCTCGGGCAGCGAAGCCATCACCATGGTTGCCAGTAACCGCCCTTGGGCCGTGCAGTAGCCCGCGAGTTTGGCATGCTCAGCTCCCAAATTTAAGATGTCGTTGGTAATTTGACCTTGCACAAACGACAAGGCGTCAGCACCGGTGACTTCGAATACGGCCAAGTCATCTAAAGGGTAAATCACCAAACTCTCGGGCCGCTTCGTGGCCTTAGATGTTAGCGGTTGGGTCAATATCGGGTGCATAAGTCTCAATCATTGGTTTCTGAATCGCCGATATACATATTAAACTGTCAAACCTATGAGTGCCTTGAATAAACTTCTGTTTTATCTGGTTTTGCCCGTGATCCTACTGTTTGGGGGCACAGCAGCAACCGTATACCTTTGGGTGAATGGTCCGCTAGTACTCCCGACTGAGCGGGTTGATATCTTGGTGCCACCAGGCTCAACGCCTTCAAGCATCGCCCAGTTAATCAATCAAGCGGGTGTGCCCTTAAACGTTCAGGGCTTTGTTGCGCTGGCTCGGTTGGGTGAGCTCGATACCAAAATCAAAGCGGGAGGTTATCAAATTGTTCGAGGCGACAACCCCTTAACTGTGCTGCGTCGTATGGCGCTTGGTGATGTCACAGCGCGGCAAATTACCTTTGTCGAAGGCTGGAACCTGCGCCAAATTCGAGCGGCTCTCAGTGCACATCCCGACATCAAACAAACTCTCACGCAGATCAGTGATGCTGATTTGCTCAAGCGTGTCAATACACTTGGTCAAGCCACCGCGCTAGAAGGTTTATTTTTTCCGGATACATATATATTTCCGATCGGTACAACCGATGTCGAACTGCTTGAGCGTGCTGCACGTACGCAGCAAAAAATCTTAGATCGTGCTTGGGCATCTCGGGCCCCGAATAGTGTCTTAAAAAGCCCTTATGAAGCGCTGATCTTGGCCTCGATTATTGAGAAAGAAACGGGCAAGGCCGCCGATCGAGCTCGCATTGCCGGTGTGTTTAGCAATCGCTTACGTATCAACATGCTGTTGCAAACAGATCCGACCGTGATTTACGGTATGGGCGAAGGCTACACCGGTAAATTACGCAAACAAGACCTGCAAAACGACACACCTTACAACACCTATACCCGTCTTGGGTTGCCACCTAGTCCCATCTCAAGCAGTGGCCGCGCCGCTTTGGCGGCGGCGCTTAACCCCGAAAAACACAATTATTTGTACTTTGTTTCAAAAGGAGACGGTAGTAGCGCCTTTGCGGTGACGCTACCTGAACACAACAAAAATGTGGCAACCTATATTTTGGGTCGAAAGCCTTGAATATCCTGCAGCGCGGGCTGTTTTTAACACTCGAAGGTGTCGACGGCGCCGGCAAAAGCACCCACGTGCAATGGTTGGTAGAACAACTGACTGAACGTGGTGTGCAAGTCGTGTGTACCCGTGAGCCAGGGGGCACAGAACTTGGTGAAAAGCTTCGTGCGCTGTTGCTGCACGAAACCATGAGCCTTGAGTGCGAAACCTTACTCATGTTCGCTGCCAGGGCCGAACACTTGCAGGCAGTCATTGAACCGGCGCTTCGGGTAGGACAGTGGGTGGTGTGTGACCGGTTTACCGACGCGACCTTTGCCTATCAGGGCGGGGGCCGCGAGCTTGGCGTCGAGCGTATCGCTGCTCTTGAACGCTGGGTGCATCCTGCATTGCAACCCGATTGCACCTGGCTGTTTGATGTCCCACTGGCGGTGGCTCGCGAGCGACTTGACCGTACGCGTGAGCAAGATCGGTTTGAACAAGAGGCTGCTGCCTTCTTCGAACGCACTCGCGCCGTCTATCTTGCGCGTGCTCAACAAGAGCCTTTGCGTATCCAGCGGGTTGATGCCACACAATCCATTGAGCAAATTCGCAAACAGATCGCGCTGCAACTTGATCAGCTTGTCACCGAATGGTGCCTCAAATGAGCGCGGCTCAGTTCTTTCCGTGGCAGGTTGGTGTGGCGCAACAGTGGCTTGCACAGCGCGAACGGTTTGCTCACGCTTGGTTGGTGCATGGGCTAGCGGGCATCGGTAAGCGCGAATTTGTCTTTGCAGCTGCGGCGGCACTCATGTGCGAGTCGCCGGTCAACGGACTTGCCTGCGGTCAGTGTTTGGCCTGCGGCTGGGTGGCCAAAGGTAATCACCCCGACCTTAAACGTATTCGGCCAGAAACGCTGGCGCTCGAAGAGGGGGCTGAGCAAGACGAGGACGAGGGCACCGAAAGCGCCCCTGTTGCAGAAGTCACAGGCTCTTCCAAGCGCGCGCCCTCTAAGGATATCCGTGTCGAACAGATCCGAAGCCTAGCGCCGTGGTTCAATAACGCCACACATCGCTCAGGCTTTAGGGTGGCGCTGATCTATCCCGCAGAAGCGCTGACGCACATCTCGGGCAATGCTCTGCTAAAAGTGCTCGAAGAACCGCCTCCAGCAACGATTTTTTTGTTGGTCGCTGATGCACCCGATCGCTTACTGCCAACGCTCTTATCGCGCTGCAGACGCCTGCCCTTAGCGACTCCGCCTGCTGAGATGGCGCAAGCGTGGCTCGCCGGGCAAAACATCAGCAATCCCTCAGCCTGGCTGGCGGCCTCTGGTGGTGCACCCGTTTTGGCAAAAAAAATGGCTGAAACCCAGCCCCAGCCGTGCCCCGAGTGGCTCTCTGCGTTCGCAGTCAGCCTTGAACAGGGCTCGGGGATGAACGTCGGACAGCTTGCCGATACGATCTCAAAAGAGCCTGCGAGCGTTTGGATTGAACTGCTACAACGTCTTGTCATCGATATGAACCTAAAGGCTCATGGTCTTGAGGTTCGGTATTTTCCGATGTTGCAATCATCGCTCAATGTACTGTGTGCCCGCCTCGCGGTCGCGCAACTTAGCGAGTTAGCTCAATGGCTCAATCAGCAACGGCGCGTTGCTGGTCATCCGTTAAGCAGCAAATTATTTGCCCATGTGGTGCTGCAGCGCATTGCTGCAGCCTGTCAACTTTCAAGCGCCCCAGGGCGTTAATCTAGGCGTTCAGAGTTATATGTTTGTCGATTCACATTGCCACGTTGATTTTCCACAGCTTGTTGAACAAATGCCTGATATTTTGCAGCGTATGCAAACCAATCAGGTGTCACATGCCCTATGCGTGAGCGTCAACCTGCCTGACTGGCCCACCTTGATTGCCTTGGTTGAGCGCCATGAACCGCTTTGGGCCTCGGTGGGTGTGCATCCTGATTACGAAGATACCGTTGAGCCGACCGTGAGCGATTTAGTGACGCGTAGTGCTCACCCGCGGGTGGTGGCGATTGGTGAAACAGGGCTCGATTATTTTCGATTATCTGGTGATCTTGCGTGGCAACGAGAACGCTTCAGGTGCCACATTCGAGCGGCTCGCGAGTGTGGGTTACCCCTGATCATTCACACGCGCTCGGCGGCTGAAGATACCCTGCGCCTGATGCGCGAAGAGGGCGCAGCAGAAGTTGGTGGCGTGATGCACTGTTTTACTGAGTCTTGGGAGGTGGCCCAGGCAGCGATGGAGATGAACTTTTACATCTCTTTTTCTGGGATTGTGACATTCAAGACCGCGTTGAGCCTACAGGATGTTGCCAGAAAAATGCCACTAGACAGAATATTAATTGAGACAGACTCGCCTTACTTGGCGCCTGTTCCTTTTCGTGGAAAATTAAACGATCCGTCTAAAGTTATTCATGTCGCCGAGAAAATAGCACAATTGAGAAGCTGTCCAGTCAAAGAGATAGAATTGGCCTCATTTGATAATTTTTTCAATTTATTTAATAAGATAAAACATAATAGTGATAATTAAATTTAGGTATTTTTTATTTTTATAATTTTTATAATTTTTACATATTTTTCAAAAATACGTTTTAAAACAGACGCTTAAATACTTTATTTAAAGTGTGTTATTAAACTTAATTTATTTAATGTAATGCATTAAATGTTAATTATTTAACAGGACTTATACTTTGTAGTTTTGATAGTGTCTAATTAAACATATCCGAATTTAAAAATATTTAACCATCCATTCTATGCAAACTTTTATGATAAAAATTCGCCACCAATTCGTGAGTCTGCTTGTGCTCGCTTTGTGCACCACGTTTGGTCTGACCTCTGCTGCAAGTGCTGCCAACGCCAAAGATTACTGGGTATATGTGACAAACGATAAAGTTGCTTCAGTTAAAGCCTTACTTGCCACTGGCTTCGATCCAAACACCCGCAGCCCCAACCAACAAACAGGGCTGATACAGGCCACTCGAGACGGCGCTTGGCAGGTCTTTGATACTTTACTCGCTTCACCTAAAATCAACGTCAATGCAGCCAATCAGTACAACGAAACTCCACTCATGTACGTGGCGTTAATTGGTGATTTGCCCCGTGTGAAGGCGTTAGTCGCGAAAGGGGCCAAGGTCAACAAAGAAGGCTGGACTCCGCTGCACTACGCAGTTGTCAAAGCCAATGCTGCGGTTGCCAAGTTTTTGCTAGAGAGCGGTGCCTTACCCAACGAGTTGACGCCTGAGGGTGACACCGCTCTGATCCTGGCAGTCAGAGCCGATAGCATCGAAACCGTGCAGGTCTTGATTAATGGTGGGGCCGACCCTAGCTTTTCAAACCTCAAGGCTCAAGACGCAATTGATGTTGCACGCTCACGTGGCAAAGAAGACCTGGCCAAAGCGCTTGAAAAAGTCGTTGCCAATCGCAAACTGAAACAGCAATAAGCATTATTTGCCGCTCACTCAAACAAAAACAATGCTTTGATGTAAAAACAATCCTCAGATCAAAGAACAAAGCTCGGATCAAAAACAATCTCTGGATCAAAAAACCAATGCTTGGATTGGCAGCACACCACTAACTTTTGGGTAGCAGTTCAGGTCGTAAGATGCCTCTGAGATCCCGATAGGGGATATAAATTGTGGGTTTGCCAAAAGAGTAGGGTGCCAAGCGGTAAGGGTCATAGGTAACCGCCGCGCCATTTTCAAGCAGCGCGACATTATCGCTGGGCTCAAACGGCCATAGCTTGGTGTAGGCGGCTGGGTCGTCTTTTGCGAGCGGGTTCTTTCTTAACCATAGCGCATGCTGCTTTTTAAGCGCCTCTTCAAACGCAGGTAGCTTACCAGGCAGCAACATTGCCTCAAGCGTCAAAAGTTTATCGGTTTTAGGCAACCAGTTCAGGTACTGTGTCGTTGAGATACGCTGTGCGCCGCCGGTAAAAATATAGCTGTCCAACTGCACAACGACGACCTGAGCAGACATGTATTTCACGCTTGAGGCAAGGGCAAGCTCATCTCGTGGCTTAGCGGTTTTAAAGAAATACAGTTCGAGCTCGGGCAAGTCTCGAAAGGCCTTGTCGCGATTGGTCTCAACGAGCGCGAGCGACAAAAGGGTCTGCTCAAGAAAGGCATTGAATCGCTCGTAACCAGTAAAGG
>CAMCII010000143.1 GCA_945874505.1 Bordetella parapertussis
CCACCGAAGCAACCGAGATCTGAATACCCCATATCATCCATGAGGATCACAATCACGTTTGGTGCACCCGCCGGCGCTCGGTTTGGGGTGTTCCAGTGGGGGGTCGACTCAGCAAGAGTTTTGCCAACACGGCCATTGAACGTTGGCCAGTTCAGTGAGCTTGCTTGAGCTTTGGGCATGGTGTGCACTTTATTCTTTTGGGATATTTGCTTTGCGGACAACACCAGCCCACTTCTCTTTATCTTGCATCAGAAAGTTTTTGAAATCGACCCTGCTCGCCAAGACGGCGGTAGTCATGCCATTTTGTTCTAGCGTGGCGCGCACTTCGTCGTTAACCAGTACCTTACCAATGTCACGATGCAGCAGCGTCAAGATATTTTCTGGCGTACCTGAGGGCGCGAAGATGCCTAACCACTGGTCTGCCTCAAATTGCAAAACACCTGCTTGCGCCATGGTCGGCAAGTCTGGCAAGCCAGCATAAGGCTTTGCGCTTGTGACCGCCAACGCACGAATTTTATTCGCTTTGATTTGCGGGATGGCGACAGTCGCATTGGCAAACAATAAATCTACCTCACCCGCAATGACATCCGTCATCGCCTGGGGTGCGCCTTTGTACGGGACATGTAATAAGTCAATTCCGGCCAAGGTCTTAAACAGTTCTCCTGAAAGGTGGGCCGGCGAGCCAACTCCTGCCGACGCGTAGGTGAGCTTGCCAGGTTGAGTTTTTGCAAGCGCGATCAGTTCTTGCACGCTTGTCACCTTGAGTCGTGGGCTTGCCACGAGTACCGATGGTGCCCAAGCGATCAGCGCGATGGGTGCCAAATCAGCAGACATGTCAAAAGGCATCTTCGAGCGCAGCGCGGCATTGATGCTTAGGGCTGATGTTGTTAACAAGAGCGTGTAGCCATCTGCGGGGGCTTTGGCAACCGAATCAGCACCTAGAATGCCACCGGCCCCGAGTTTGTTCTCAACGACGATTGTTTGCTTGAGCGAAGGCTGAAGCATTTTCGCGGTGGTGCGACCTGCAATATCCACCAGCCCGCCCGCTGGCCAAGGGATCACGAGTCGTAGCGGTTTGTCAGGATAGTCTTGCGCGCTCGCCGGCAGGCTGAAGACTGCACCTAATACTAGGGTGATACAAAACCTTAGCCACCGTGAGGTGTTGACGAAATATCGCCCGTCTTTCAGCGCGTGACGTAAATTGGACTTGACCATATTAGATGCCCGTTTTCTTGAGTTAGACAAACATACAAAGCGTTATCAACGTGATTGTTGAGTTTGATACGCCGCGAAATATCGACTGCATGATGGTGATTCTCGTCTGGTAATCTAAAGATACGAAGCTGGCGCTTAATCCCTCCGGCCTCAAATACTAGGTCGTCGAGGCCAATGTCGCAGATTGCGATCTTGCACTTGACCAACGCAGTATCGATGTTTAGTGTACCGGCTTGAGGGTCATCTAGCCAGATATCAAAGCCGCCAAAGCCACCCGTCGTTAAAGCTGACCACTCGATTTGCTGTGGGTGTTTTAGGATAACTTGTTTATCCAAGTTCCACATGTTGAATTGAGACATACGTTCGACCCGATTGCCCTCGATCGCGCAATGGCCATCCCAGACCGTCTGTCTTCCGCGTCCGCGGTATTCTGACCCTTCCCAGATCACGCGGATGCGCCGACCGAGTTCGTTGGGCGTGTAGGGACGATAGGTTTCTAGAACCTCAAGCCGATTGCGAATTTCAACGCGTTCGATCGGGGCTGAACCGATTGCCTCCATCTTAAGTTCAACGTAGGCATCTTGAGCTTCGAGAATGTCCCCCATGAGGGCTGTTTTGACTAAAGTGCTCGTTGTTGCGCCCATGTTGGGGTCATCTGCAAACAGTTTGGCCTCGCTCTGAAAGTTTGCGCGAACATCCAGCAGGACTCTGCACCCAGTCGTGGCGTAGTGATGGCGTTTGCGCAACGCGTCAAATAAGGCTTCGCGCGTCAGGTCAGGTGCCAGCAAGCAAGACAAACCGCCATAGGCACCAAACAGAGACGCACCAGGATGGCTGGCGCCATGACGCCCTTTATGACCGTCAGAGTTCGCGAGAATGCCGACTCGATACCCCTGCTCGAAGGCATCGTGAATCAACCATTCAAAGGTGCCCCAGTCTGAATGAACTTCGACTGATTTTTCGATACGTAAATCGTGCGCGATCGTGATGTCTGCGTAGCGGCCACCGATATGGGCGAAGACAACGGCATCTTCGTTTTTTAAGGCATCGAATAAATCATTCGCACTATTCGCATCACTGGCAACGTCTGTCAGATCGTCGACCAAGGCGTGCGAGGACCGATGAATTTGACGACCTTCATGCATGAACATGACGTTGCGATCACCGCCTAAGCCGGTGTTGCCCGACCACTCATAACCGGGGTAGATGATGAAGCGACCATTTTCGTTGAACTCAGCCGTTAGTTCGTTCAGATGATTCCAAAAGGGCGTCGTAATCTGAAAGTCATTGCCTTGATGGCTCATCGCATCCAGAAACGCCCTGTCGCGAGCAAATTCAATCAGTTCGCGAGCTGAATTGGTGCCAATCGTTTCTTCGGATTGTCCGTGCAAATCAGCCCAGTAGTGCAAGAGTGGGGCGTCTGAAACGATACGCAAGGGATTGCTCACACACAGTAATGTTCCAGTTGCATCAAAGACCGCGATGGTGACGTCGGACGGTGTATCGATTGTCAGACTATCGATCCTGAGGGCGTGTTGGCCTCGCTGAATTTCGATACGTTCAGGTAGCCCTGCGATCGGTTGACTGGCACGCAGCGAGAAGACACCTTGCACCTGATCGCTCGGATTCCCCCATTTGTCCTCACCTTTGAACCCAAGGCTGAATGCTTGTCCGCAGCGCCTTAGGGTTGGCAGAATGGCTTTCCAGGTCACCGGCGCACCCGCTACGACGGCGATGCAAGGCTGTTCAGGCAAGCCTGAGTAACGGTAGGTGGCAAAGGGGTCGACCAAGACACGAAATTCAAAAGTGGGTTCTGCAAACGTCTGAATCCGCATGCCAGGTGAGCCCTTAGAGCGATCGCCAAAGCACACAATGATTTGATCGCCTTCGCGCAGAAAACCGCGAACGACCCGAATGAACAAGGTTTTGTCCCAAGGTCTGACATTGCGTTTGCCGTCATACTGCACTTCAAGTATTGCACCGTTCGAGGCAACGACCGTGGTGTAGTTTGCTGCAGTGGGGTCGCTCCATTGAGGCCGACCCATATCGCTTGCGAAGCGGTGAACAATCTTGAGTGAGCCCGTGTCATCCACGCCAAAGTAGCCCGCCGTATAGACCAGCGTGAAGGACTGAAAGCTGCCCGCCTCGAAAGACCCAGAAGGTGAGACGATCGCACTACCCATGCGCTCAGAAAGATAGTTAGGTTGTGACATGTTGGGCCCTTCGTTTGTTAGCTGGTTTACACATTTAATTGAACGAGTCGTTGAGTCGGGCAAAGATGAATGAGTCGTGGTTTGTAGTAAAGATGAATGAGTCGTGGTGCGCAGTAAAGATGAATGAGTCGTGGTTTGTAGTAAACATGATTGATTCGTTATATCTGGCAAGGAGGAATGACTCTTGGTGTCAGGCAAAGAGTTCTGAGTAATCGGCTGACCTTCGCGTTAAGGCACCTGCGGCATTGATTTTGCTACTCGCGCGGAACGTGTACTCATACGAATCTGCATGGGCGCAATACAGCGCGTATTCAATCGGGGTGTTGTCAGCCAAATACGAAACTCTCTCGAGCGCGATCAACGGGGTGCCAGGGGGCATACGTAACAGCTTACGTGTCTTGGCATCCGATAGTTGTGCGCGAATTGAAATATCGGCGTGAGCGATCTTTAACTGACGAAGCGACTCGATGATGTGGTACGACGTGTGCTGTTCAGCTAGGGCCCGCGTCACACCGACGACTTGTGGCGCCAGATAGACCCACGCAACAGCAAACGGCTCGTCGTCGCGGCAATATAGTCTTTTCCAGTAGGTGACTTGTTTGTTGCCTGACTGTAGTTTTTCAGAAACGCGTGCCGGTGGTACTAGTTTGCTGAACTCGATGAGTCGCATTTCAGGATGAATACCCCTGGCGACTAACGCTTCAAAGAATCCATGCAGTTCGACCAGATCATGCTTAACAGGACGTGCAGTGACGAAGGTGCCTTTCCCTTGGCGACGAACTAGCAGATTTTCAGATACGAGTTGAATGACAGCTTGCCTGGCTGTGATGCGCGAGACGGCATATTTCTGAGAGAGCTCTTGCTCGGTGGCGATGCGGTCGCCCTGTTTATACACGCCGGTCGTGATCGCGTTGCGTAAGTGCTGAGCCAACTGGCGGTGCATGGCAACCGGGCTGTTTCGATGCAAGCTCATGACAGCACCCACACCCACACCTAGGCTCGGGCTTGGCGGGTTGCGCTTTGTGGTCGGGCGCTTGCGGGCCGGCGCAGAGTCTGTCTTACTCACGTAGTAGCTCTGGGTTATTGACAAGTGCCAAGGCACCAAAATCGCGGGCACCGTGACCTGCCTGCGTCGCGAGAGCGTAGTACTCAAGTACGGTCTTTGCAGTTCGACTCGGTGTTCCTAGCGCGTCGGCCATCGCGATGGCAAGCTTGTAGTCTTTGTGGGCAGCTGATAATCGAAAGTATGGGGTAAAGTCGCCTTGAAACGCCTTGGCAATGAAGACGTTTTGCAGCGGCCAGCTGTTTGCTGCAGTTTGCGGTAGCGCATCGCAGAAAATATTCAGATCTGCGCCTGCCTCTTTAACCATGGCATAGGCTTCAGAAATCAAAGCGCCGTAACCACACGACAGCAAATTGTTAGCGAGCTTGATGGCCTGACCCGAGCCCACTGGGCCGCAGTAATCGATCGTGCTGCCCATCATTGATAAAAGCCAATGCAGCGAAGCGCAAGTCGCCTGATCGCCGGAAGCGAACAAGCGCAGGTCACCGGCCGCGGCGGCTGGCGGCCCTTTGCCGACAGGGCAATCGATAAAACTGATCCCACGCGCTTGCAGTGCTGAGTGTAACTGACGCACGGCGTCAATGCCATCGGTTGACATCCCGATGACGACCGATCCGGGTGCAAGATGCTCGGCTAGGCCTTCGGGGTCTAAGGCAATTGCGAGAGAGATTGAAGGGTCAGGTAAAGACAACAACACGATATCGCACGCCGCCCCAAGCTCTTGGGTTGAGGCCATGCGTATTGCGCCAAGTGCGACGAGGCGTGCGACTGCGGCCTCGTCGGGATCACAAACATTGAGCTGGCCATGTTTTTTTAGAATATTCATCGCCATGCCACCGCCCATCAGGCCTAGACCGATGAAGCCAACTCGCTTGTCTGCGTGCATTGCGCCATCAAATTTTTCTGAGTTCATAAAAAATACTAGAGAGGTTCTGTGTCAGGACCTGATGCGGGCGCAAGCAAACAGCTAGCCGCAGGGCGTATCGAGATACTATATATCAATATATAACATTTCAAGCCTGCTTCGATACGAAACTCTTTGTTTCGCGGCGTAAGGCTTTGACGTTGCCGAGGTGCAACCTGCCTTTGCCTTAGCCAGGCTTATTAAAGATGACGGCGCCAAGTGGCCCGCGATTATCAAGCATTCAGGTGCGTGGGTCGATTAAACTAAAGCGATCACTTTTTAAATAACGGAATGGTTTTGAAGAACGCTGATTTGCCAAGACTGACGTTATTTTTTGATGGCAAGTGCCCCTTATGTCAGGCAGAGATTGTGTTCTTGTCACGTCGAAACCAAGCGGGTTTGCTTGCCTTTGTTGACATCAACTCTGATCATTACGATGAACGCGCTGTGGGCGTAAGCTGTTCGCAAGCGCTCGCTGAAATGGTTGGGCAATTCGATAGCGGCGCTTTGATCAAAGGGCCTGCAGTATTTGGCGAGGCGTATCGGCGCGCCGGGTTGCCTCGGTTAGCTTGGATAATGTCTCGCAAGACCCTTGCCCCATTGCTTGCGTTAGGCTATCGTTTTTTTGCGAAACATCGCCATCGCATCTCTAGACTCATCGGTCCGATGGCGCTTTGGTTGGTGGGTGGCAAGGGTTCTAAATAGGTATCATGCTTGGCAGAATTCGAAAAAAATTGATTGCGACGGGTATCGAGCCTACAAAAGAAGCCGAGCCACTGAGTATCGCCATCGTATCTGCCATCGTCAGATACATGCTTTGTTTAACGAGACTGAACTAGCAAAATCGCTCAATACCGCCGAGTCTTTGAAAGCCCATCCTGAGATGCAAAGGTTTGTGAACTGGGTTAGAAATAAACCGGTTGGTTTCTATCAAAGAACTTCAAAAAGTGATCGAATTAAACCTTGGGCTGCTTGTGTCGAGCATGTGCAACGCAAAAATTGTTAACAAAAAGTGCATATTTGATGCATAATAAGGTCAATAAAGTTTATTATGGACTGAATATTATGCAAGCCACTATGCTTCAAACGTCAGTTGCTCTGAGTCACGGGTTCGAAGGTTTGATCGATTTTTTACGGGACAAAGAAGCCGGCCCGTCTATTTTGTCTCCCAAGCGGTTTAGCGACATATTGAGTATGGACGTTCAAACGTTGGCCAACCAGGCCCACGTGCACAGAAATACGATTAGCCGAGCGCCCACGTCAGAAAGTCTGCAGAACTTTTTGCGAGAAGCCTTGCGATTGATCTGTGCTGCCTGTGATCTGACCGGTGATGTGTCGCGAGCGATATTTTGGTATCGTAATGAGCCGCTGCCACCCTTTGGCTATAAAACTGCAGAGCAAATGGTTTCAGAAGGGCGTGCCGAAGATGTTCTGCGCTATGTCAGCTCGCTTGAGGCGGGCGCAGCAGGATGAAGTTGGTTTCGTTGATTGAGCGCACTGTTTATCGAATGCATGTGCCCAAGTGGGCCGTAGCGCCCACGAGTGGTGCTGGGGCGGCAAGACATGGCGGCCGGGTTAACAGGCCAGGTATTGAGGCTATTTACCTTGCAACCGAGCCTGAAACGGCTCTGCAAGAATATCAGCAAGTGTCCACGTTACTGCCACCTGGCACGTTGATTAGCTATCAGCTCTCTATTGATCGGGTCATCGATTTCACGGGCGGCTTTATTGCCTCAGTCTGGGCGCCTATCTGGCAAGACTTTTATTGCGATTGGCGTGAGTTGTGGTTTAACCAACGAATTGAACCCCCCAGTTGGGTCATTGGTGATATTGCGCTCTCTCTCGGAGCGAAAGGGATTTTGTTTCCCTCACGGCTAAAGGCGGGCGGAACAAATCTCGTGCTTTTTAGCCACATGTTGGAGGAGCCAGACAAATTTGAGGTTTTTGATCCTCATAAATCTTTACCGCGATCTCAGGCGTCTTGGGACTGATGAGCATTAGCGCCTCAAACAAATCCAGTCACGCGCCCGTGCTACCTTTTTTTGCAAAACATTGCCATCGCATTTCTAAATCATAGTAGTGACGTTTGCAATGAACAGCCGAGCCTATCAGCCAGTCTGTATTGCTTTATCTGGCGTATTGGCCCACTCGTTCATCGAGTTGTCATACACAGACCAGTTCGTAAAGCCGAGCGTCTCTAGAACAAAAGCTGTTGTTGTGGCGGCGATACCTCCTCCACAGTAATTGATCACCTGCTGCCCGGCTTGCAAGTCAAGTTGCTTCACCAGTGCAGTCAACTCTTCTAGGCTTTTAAGCTCGCCCGTCTGTGGGTCGTAAAGATCGGTAGCAGGCCAGCTGCGACTGTTCGGTATGCGCCCAGGCCTTCCGTAGTGGGCACCGCCCGTCCCTAAAAACTGTTCTTTTTTTAGTGCGTTCAAGAGCACTTTTTGAGGGTCAGTGATCGCCTCACTGACCTTACTTATATCTGCTAAGCGTTCGACTTTAGGTTTGGCTTTGTAATGACTCGTTGTGATCGTTGGTAGTTGAGTGCTTAACGCCATGCCAGACTTCACCCACAGGGTCAGCCCACCATTAAGAATCGAAATTTTTTGATGCCCCATCGCGTGCAGCACAAACCAAATCCGCGTCACCACAGACAATTGCTGATGTCCGTAGAGCACCACGTGATCGTCATGATTGATACCAAGGCGTTGCATCAAGCGATTAAAGGTGTCAAGGCTGGGCACAGTAAAGGCAAAGCGCGCACCCGGCTCAGAAAAATCTTGCTCCATACACACGTGCTGTGCACCAGCAATATGCCCCTTCAGATATTGACCACGACCACTCTCAATTTTTGAGGGCCCAACGGGCTGGGCAAGCATATAGGTAGTGCAATCCAGAATTTTGATCGTGGGATCGCTGAGGTGCGCTGACAACCATTCTGGCGTGACGATATTGGTGAAAGACATGGTGCCCTTGGGTCAAAAAATCACTGATTTCAATAAATTAACCGACAACTAATGTAGCTCGTTGCAGGCAATTGTGGCACGTTGTCCGCTGATAAGCCTGAACTATTGCTACTTTATCAAAAATTATGCAAACGTCATAATTATGTCGATCACATAAAATTTCGTAAAAAATGACCTTTCATCGCACCGCGCTCGCTGGCGAACCT
>CAMCII010000144.1 GCA_945874505.1 Bordetella parapertussis
GTGGGCTTCACTACGGGTATCGGCGTCATTATTTTTGTTGGTCAATGGTCTGATTTTTTAGGGCTGCCTAAAGTCACCGTCGAGCACTTTCATGAAAAATTATGGGCTCAGCTCACGCTGTTGCCTCAGACCCATCTGCCGACACTCGCACTGGCGCTGCTAAGTTTGTTGATTGTGATTTTTTCTCCAAAGGTCGCGGCACTAAAAAAAATACCTGGGCCGTTGGTGGCGATGATTGTGGCCACAGTGTTGCAGTCAACGCTACAGTTGCAGGGCGTGGCGACCATCGGGACTGCCTTTGGCGGGGTTCCTCAGGGTCTGCCGGCGTTTGCTTTGCCCGATTTAAGTCTGTCGCAAGTGATCTCTTTGATTGGGCCTGCCTTCACCATCGCGATGCTCGGGGCGATTGAATCATTGCTCTCGGCGGTCGTCGCCGATGGGATGGCTGGCACGAAGCACGATTCTAATCAAGAGCTTGTAGGGCAGGGCATCGCTAACATGGTGACGCCACTGTTTGGTGGGTTTGCAGCGACAGGGGCGATTGCTCGCACTGCCACCAATATCCGCAACGGCGCGACAAGTCCGCTTGCTGGGGTGACGCACGCGGTGACGCTGATTGCGGTGTTGCTAGTATTGGCGCCTTTGGCGTCAAGTATTCCGTTGGCCGCGCTAGCCGCAATTCTTTTTGTTGTGGCCTGGAACATGAGCGAGCTCCATCGCTTTAGACGGGTGTTGCTGCGGGCACCCTATGCGGATCGCGCGATTCTGGTTGTCACGTTTGTATTGACGGTATTTGTGGATCTTGTGGTGGCAGTCAATGTTGGTGTCATCCTTGCCATTTTGCATTTTTTGCGCCGCATGGCGGCCGCTGTCGAATTGCGCCAAGTGGATCACGTCTCGTTACAGTCTGAGCTAACACGACATGGTCTTGCCGCGTTGCCTGCTGGAACCCTGCTGTACGAAATCAACGGCCCCATGTTTTTTGGTGCAGTCGACAATTTCGAGCGCGTCTTGCATGATACGGCAACAGACCCCAAGGTGTTGATTCTGCGTTTGCAGCACGTGCCTTTCATGGATGTGACGGGGTTGCAGTGCCTCGAAGACGCAATCTCTGATTTGCAGAAACGAGGTGTCAGGGTGCTATTGTGCGAGGCCAACGAACGTGTCTTGCTTAAATTGCGCAAAGCAGGAATATTTGAAACGTTGCCAGACAGCCATTACTTTGAATCGCTATCTGGTGCCTTAGTGTCTGCGAGTCGGTGAAGATGACTATTAAAAAAAATACGAGCCAAGCTGTCGTCTCAGCTGAGAAAGTCAACAAAGCGAACAAAGCTAAGAAAGTTAATAAAGCTAAGAAAGTTAATAAAGCTGAGAAAGCTGAGAAAGCTGAGAAAGCTCAGAAAACGACAAAGTCGAAGCTCTTGAAAAATCTCAAGCAGACCCAAGCGCCTGCGGTGATTGCCAAGAAATCTTTGGGCGACAAAATATCTGACTCAAATAAAAACCCCGGCCTAGATAAAAAAATTACCAATCGAGAGTTCAAACTATTACTTAAACCTGAAGGCTTAGACCGACGCAGCCGCATTATGCAACTGAGTAGCTTGTTGGTGGCCTTTTGCCAAAAATCAGGCGTTGAGTTTTTTCATCTTGACAATGCCAACACGGGTTTACGTAATGTCTTTTTTTACGATACGCCTGGTGAGCATTTCAGGCGCAACAACTTAATTTTACGAGTACGCGAGTCGCGCCAAAACGTATGGGTGGATGATTGGTGCGAGGTCACCTTGAAGTGTCGCGCGCACACGCTAAAAGACTCATTGCGCTACAGCCCAAAGTCTGTCGGACCCCATAAAGTTCGACTGCGGTTGAAAGAAGAAATCCTTCGAGGCGACGGGCTAGGTACGACAAGAATGATCTATTCGAACAATGCAATTTTAGATACTGTTCCCTTGGATTCAGTCTTTGATCGAACCTTACAGAGCGTCATCGGTTTCTTTCCGGATTTGAAAAAACTAGAAGCTGCCCCTGAGTTGCCAGTACAGATCGTGGGCGGACGCACCAACAAGGTGCTTGAGGCGTGTTTGCCCTTGGGTAACTTAGTGTTTGGTGATGGCGTTCAAGCGCACTGTGATGTCGGGATCTGGATGCGCAGTGTGGGTGATCCGATCATTGGTGAGCTAGCCTTTTCTTATCGAGTCAACGATGAGAATCGTGGCGACCTTCAAGCGCATAAAAAAGCTGACAAGTTTTTTAAACAATTGCAGTTGGCAATAGGAGATTGGTTGGCCAGCGGCACCACAAAAACTGCGCTGGTATACGGCAGACCTGAATAAGCGCCAGTATGAACCGATGCCTCTCGCTATGAATGATGCTAATGTCACCGCGACCCCGACCGCGACCCCGACCCCGACCCCGACCCCGACCCCGACCTCTAACGATACCGCTACTACGATGACGACCCCATCTGATGCGCACTCCAATACAGTTCCTGTTGTCGTGCGGCCAACACTCTGGCAGATTTTTTTTGAATTTTTGTTGATAGGCGCTGTGAGTTTTGGTGGCGGTATTGTGGCGTACGAGCGCATGCTATTAATCAAAAAGAGACAATGGCTGAGCGCTGATAGCTTTATGGCGACCCTTGCGATTAGTCAGACGATGCCAGGTTTAAATTCAGTCAACCTGGCGTTGCTTGCAGGTGATCAGCTGCGTGGAACCATGGGTGCGCTGGCCGCAGCCCTCGGGTTGATGCTCCCCGGGGGCGCTTTCGTCCTGGTGGTTGGAATTGCCTACAGCGCTGGCGGCCAGCATCCGTTTATCAACGTTTTGCTGGCCGGAATCGCCGCTGGCGCAACTGGGTTATTAGCTTCGGTCACCTACACGATCGGCAAACGACATTTTGTACGGCTAAAGTCTTTGTTCATGATCGTCGCGACGTTTGTGTTGATGAGTGTGTTCAAGCTTTCGCTCGTGTGGGTTTTGATCGTGATGGTGCCAATTGGCTTGTATCTTTATCGCCCAGGGCAACAGCCATGAGTGTCTTGCTTCAGCTAGCGTTAACGTTTGGGATGTTGTCAATTTTGGCCGTGGGCGGAGGCACAGCTGTTTTGCCTGAAATGCAGACGCTGCTGGCCGAGCGATTTAATATTGATCACACCGCCTTTGTGCATATCTACAGTATTGGGCAGTTGGCGCCAGGGCCAAACATGATGATGGTCTTAGTGTTTGGTTTTCAGCTCGCTGGGTTGCTTGGCGCGGGCGTTGTGCTACTGGCATTTTTTATTCCGTCGAGCGTACTGTGTCTGAGCATGGGGCGGCTGTGGCAAAGAATTGGCGAGCGCCCCTGGCGACGCGCAGTTCAAAATGCGCTCGAGCCCATCTCTATCGGTTTGATGTGCTCGGGCGTTTACGCCGTGGCGAAGGCGGCTGTTGTCGGGCCCTTAACCATCACTCTGGCAGTTGCAACGTTTGCAGTCATTCTTTTCACCCGAGTCAATCCGGTGTTCATGATTTTGGGCGCTGGCGGTTTGGGCGCGCTATTGATGCACTTTTTTGGTCTTCATTAGTGGCTTAGCTCGTAGCTACCAGCGACGGTCTTGTGCTATCGCGGCGCCACACTCGAGCAAGTTGAGCGACGATTCACGCCGACTCAAAAGTGAATTGACAGCAGGCTAGCCACACCCTATAAACACTTTCTGAGATGCTGCCTTTGAAAGCGGTACTTTTAAAAATAACAGGATGAGACATGACTCTTAGCCCCGCTGAGACTGGAGCGCAATTGTTGCAGCGCTTTACCCAGGCCGCGTCAACCTTTGCAAAGCCTCGCCCTGTGCGGGTCGATATGCTTGTGCAGTTTGATGACGTCCCAGCCATTGTGCGGATTCGTGACGGCCGTGTGACCGAAATCGTAGAACGTGGCGTGGCGTTGCAATCGTGGGACTTCGCAGTCAAAGGCACAGCCGAAGGCTGGAGTCAATTTTGGTTAGCCACGCCTCCGGCTGGTTGGCATGATCTGTTGGCCTTGAATAAACGGGGCGCATTCACAATCGAGGGGCATTTGCACCCGCTCATGGCGCATCTGCAATTCATTAAGGATTTGCTAGCCTCGCCACGTGAGGTGGCGGCATGAGCGTCACACTTGAACCGATTGTTGGGCGTTACACAACATTTGCCATCGAGGGCAAACAATGCCGTGTGTACTTTGAAGAGGCAGGCAGCGGGATTCCGCTAGTCTGTTTGCATACTGCTGGCGCTGACAATCGTCAGTATCGCCATATGATGAACGACCCTGAAATTACCTCGCGTTATCGCGTGCTTGCGTTTGATATGCCCTGGCACGGTAAGTCTTATCCGCCCGAGGGCTGGCAAGATACTGAATATAAATTATCGACTGCTCTGTATGTTGAAACGGTGATGGCCTTTTGCGCGGCACTTGAGCTTGAGCGCCCAGTGGTCATTGGTTGTTCAATTGGTGGGCGAATCGTATTGCAACTCGCCCATCTACACTCGGATAAATTTCGGGCGTTGATAGGTGTTGAAGCGGCAGATCATCAGCAGCCTTGGTATGACACCTCTTGGTTGCATCGCGGTGACGTTCACGGCGGTGAGGTCTGTGCAGCGCTAGTGTCGGGCTTGGTGGCGCCACAATCGCCAGCAGTCCATCGGCACGAAACGCTTTGGCAATATATGCAAGGTGGTCCTGGTATTTTTAAGGGCGACCTATATTTTTATCGGGTTGACAGCGACTTGCGGGGCAAGTTGACGGGTATCCGTACAGACTTGTGTCCGCTTTATCTGCTAACGGGCGAATACGATTTTTCGTGTACGCCAGAAGATACGCTTCGCACAGCCGAGTCGATCCCAGGCGCCAAGGTGACCGTCATGCGCGAAGTGGGGCATTTTCCGATGAGCGAAAACCCGGCACAATTTCGCAAGTATTTATTGCCAGTCCTCAAACGAATCGAGGGCGAGTAACAAACCGGTTACCGGAGGCGCCGAAAATGGCCGCCCGTTTATACACAATCAATGGTTTCAACATGACACGCACAACCTCAGATCCAGTGACCCTTTGCATGGCAGATTATGCGCTCGCGCAAAGTTGGGGTAGCCTGCCTGACGCGGTACGTTTGCATACTAAGCGGGCTTGGGTGAATTTTGTCGCGTGTGCGACGGGCGGTGCTCTGATGCCCTCAGTGGATGCTGCAGTGACGGGGCTGCTATCGATGGGGGCGGGTGAGGTCCCCTGTTTAGGACGCTACGAAGCCACCTCGTTACCAGATGCTGCCTTGATCGGTAGTTTGGCCGCGTCAGCGCACACCTATGATGACACGCACCTTTCAACCATTACCCACCCCACCGGGCCCGTCGCGTCAGCCGTACTCGCGACCGCCTATCAGCTCGGCTCAGTCGACCGACCCGTGAACGGTGAGCAGATGCTCAATGCCTTGGCAATTGGGCTTGAGCTTGAGTGCCGTGTGAGTTGCGCGATTAAGGCCGGCGGCGCCAACATGGGTTGGTACATGACAGGCTTATCGGGGGCGATCGGAGCCGCTGTTGCGGTCGGTCGTTTGTTGAATTTGACGCAGCCTCAAATGGTGTCGGCGCTTGGGCTTGCCGCAAGTCAGGCGGGCGGCCTGCGTGCAGCACACGGCAGCATGGCGATCACCTTTGTGCCGGGGCTCGCTGCGCGCGATGGTGTGGTGGCGGCCCATCTGGCTGCTGCCAATTATGCATGTAGCCCAATTGCGATCGATGGTCGTAACGGCTTACTGCAAGTTTTAACGGGGGATCATGATGCGAGTTTGATACGAGATCAGCTCGGCGAGCGTTTCGAATCCTTGAATAATGCTTTCAAACCTTACCCATGCGGCATCGTGGTTCACCCAGCAATCGATGCGTGCTTGCACTTGCAGCGCACCTACAAAATTAGTCATCAAGATATTGCAAACATCTCGCTGCGGGTGCATCCAGATGCGCTGACACTCTGTTGGCGCAAATTACCCGAAACTGTTTTAGATGCTCAGGTGAGCCTGTATCATTGGGTGGGGGCAAGTCTGGTGTACGGCGCCGCTGGGATTGCACAAGGCACGTTAAATAGTGTCATGGATCCTTCAGTTCGTGGCTTGCAAGAGCTTGCTGAGGTGGTCGCAGATTCAGCGCTGCAAGATAACCAAGCAGTGGTCAGCATTCGGTTGCGTGATGGCCGCGAAGTCGAACACTTCACGCGTGATGCGACGGGTAGCGTGACTAATCCGATGAATGATCAGCAACTCGCGGCAAAGTTTCTTGAGCTTGTCATACCTGTGTTGGGTGAGCGGCGCGCACGATCACTATTGACTAAATCTTTAGAGATGACCAGCGTTAATAGTGCCGCCGAAATCTTGCAGTTGGGTGCGCGCTAGGCTTTCGTAACGAACGCTTACTCGACTAGACCAGCCACCACGTTTGAAAAGCCTGAATCGACGTGCAAGATTTCGCCAGTCACGCCCGAGGCCAAGTCTGACAGCAGAAAGGCAGCGACGTTGCCGACTTGCTCGGTGGTGACATTGCGCCGCAAGGGTGCATTGGCTTCGACAAATTTCAAGATACTTGAAAAATCTTTAATGCCACTTGCGGCCAGTGTTTTAATCGGACCCGCTGAAATGCCGTTGGCACGAATGCCTTCTGGCCCAAGGTTGGCGGCCAAGTAACGCACTGAGGCCTCAAGTGACGCTTTGGCGAGCCCCATGGTGTTGTAGTTGGCAAGTACGCGTTCGGCGCCAAGGTAGGTGAGTGTGATCAGGGCACCATTGCGCCCTTGCATCATTGGGCGAGCGGCTTTAGCTAAGGCCGGAAAGCTATACGAAGAAATGTCGTGAGCAATTCGAAAGGCTTCACGCGAGAGACCCTCTAGAAACTCGCCGGCGATGGCTTCGCGCGGGGCAAAGCCAATCGAGTGAACCAAGCCCTCTAGACCATCCCAATGTTTGGCCAGCTCGGTAAAGGTGGCTTCGATTTGACTGTCTTCGGCGACATCACAGGGCAACACGATATTGCTACCAAAATCAGCCGCGAATTCTTTGACCCGTTCTTCAAAACGTTCGCCAACGTAGGTGAAAGCCAGTGTGGCACCTTGTTCGTGGCAGGCTTTGGCAATGCCGTAGGCAATCGACCGATTAGAGATGACACCCGTAATTAAAATGCGTTTGCCAGAAAGAAAGCCCATAAAAATCCTAGAAATAAAAAGTCAACGAAGCGGATCTACGAAAGCGGGTAGGGCGTCAACTGCGATTGCCCGTGCCAGGAACCCGAAGTTTAGCGCCGACTCGAACGGTATCAGTTTTTAGGCGGTTCAGCGCGCGCAAGCTCACGATAGTCGTATTGTATTGGCGAGCGATCGATTCGAGAGATTCGCCTTTGCGTACAACATGGATGCGCACTTGTTGGCTGGCTGTGGCACTGGGCTGTCGCCCTGCAACTTGCGGCACCCCAGAGGCGTTGGGTGGCGCGAGCTGCAGCCCTTGTCCGGCTGGACCAGGAATAATGACGATTTGCTCTGCTACGACGCGTGCGCTCGGTTCGATGCGATTCGCCTGACGCAAACGTGCCTCGGCGACCCCAAACTTAGCAGCAATCGAGCCAAAGGTATCGCCCGGCTTGGCTTCGTAGGTTTTCCAGGATGAGAGTTCGCCTTGATACAGCAAAAGGTTGGCATTGAAAATATCAACTTTGTTGCGAGGCAAGATCACGACGTGTTCTTCTTGAGCGGAAATAACCGGCTGGTTAAACGAGGGGTTTAACGCGTGAAAGTCAGCAATCGGCATTTCAGCTAACTGTGCCGCAATTGTGAAGTCGATATTGACCTTCTTTTGCACCGCAACAAAGTAAGGGCTGTTATCGACTTGAGGTAGCACGACGGCGTAGCGCTCGGGGTCGGCCACGATATTTTTAATGGCCTGCAACTTGGGCACGTAGTTCAGGGTCTCGTTGGGCATGCTAAGAGACAGATAGTCGGTGGACTTTCCCATCGCCATATTGCGCGTGACCGCGCGTTTGACCGAGCCTTCACCCCAGTTGTACGAGGCAAGTGCCAGATACCAGTCGCCTTGAAGCTCAAACAAATATTCAAGATAGTCGAGTGCCGCGTTCGTCGAGGCGATGGGGTCGCGCCGTTGATCGTGCCACCAGTCTTGCTTGAGCTTGAACTGCGTGCCTGTGCTTGGGATAAATTGCCAAAGCCCTGAGGCGCGGGCGCTTGAATACGCGACCGGGTTATAGGCACTTTCGACAAACGGCAGCAAGGCTAACTCGGTGGGCAGACCGCGTCGGTTGATTTCGTCAACGATGTAATACAAATATTTGCCAGCGCGTTCGGCCATGCGGTGCATCGCTTCAGGGTGCGAGGCGTAATAGGCTGTCCACTTTGCCGATAGGGGCGTGTTGAGGTTGGGAATGGCGAAACCACGACGGATGCGTTCCCAGGCGTCAAGCGGTGGGATCGTCAAATCGATGGTGCGCGAGGTGTCCGCAGCAACGTAACGGCCTTTTTGCTCTTGGGTAGCGCAGCCCACCAAGGCTAG
>CAMCII010000145.1 GCA_945874505.1 Bordetella parapertussis
CTTGCAAAAGCACAGCCCGGTAAGCTGAGTTTCGCTTCGTCGAGCGTGGGCACGATGCCTCACTTAGGCGGCGAAGTGTTCAAAGACCGGTTTGGTTTGGATATTACCCACATCCCCTACAAGGGTGCTGCGCCCGCGTTGATTGACACGATTTCAGGGGTGGTCAGTATGGGCTTTATCACGGCCTTGAGTGCGTTGCCAAGTATTCAGGCTGGTAAGTTACGGCCACTCGCCGTTGCGGCGTCGAGTCGTCTCGCTTTATTGCCTGATGTGCCAACCTTAAGTGAAGCGGGCGTGCCTGATTTAGAGTTGGCTGGTTGGTTCGGTTTGGCCGCACCGGCCGGAACACCCGCTCATATCGTAGAGTTATTGTCAGCAGCTTGCGCAAAGATCCCGTCGATGCCCGGTATCCAAGAGACCTTTACCGCGCAGGCGGCCGAGTGTGTCAGCAGCACACCCGCTAATTTCACAAAATTTATACAAGCTGAAATCGACAAATGGCGATCAGTCATCAAACTTGTCGGTGTCGAGCAAGTATGAGTCGTTGTATGTGTTGACTAAACTGCCCCTTCTTTGAATGTTGAGTTCTATTTTTGCAGGGGGTTTAGTCGTTTGATTCGCTGAAGTTACTCTGCCTTGATATTGGCCGCCTTAATGATTGGAGCGTACATTTTCAACTCGGCTTGAATAAATTTGGCAAATTCATTTCCGGAAATCGGCCGAGGCGTCAATCCTTGATCTTCGAGTGCTTTGATGACGCCGGGGTCATTGAGTGCGGCGGTCACGTCTTTGGTGATGTTTTCAAGCACAGCTGTGGGTAAGTTCTTGGGTCCAAATAGTCCAAACCAATTGGTGAGTTGGATATTTGGATAGCCCAACTCTACGAAGGTAGGCACCTCAGGAAGTAGTTTTTCGCGTTTGCTACCAGCCACAGCCAACGGAGTGACTTTGCCCGCCCTGATTTGACCTAACAAGGGGGGTGTCGTCGCAAAGAAGATGTCTATTTGCCCGCCCACTAGCGCGGCTACCGCAGGGCCCGTTCCCTTATAGGGGATGTGTGTCATGGGTAGTTTGGTCGCGATACTTAACATCTCACCCGCCATGTGTTGTTGTCCTCCCACGCCTGGTGACCCGTATGTTAAGGGGACTGACGTCTGAGCCTGCGCGAGTAGGTCTTTTAAAGACTTAGCTTGGACTTTAGGCCCCGCTGCGAGCACGAGCGGAGCCTCTGCAGCCAGTGCGATAGCTGTGAGATCGGTAATTGGATCATAACGCATCGTTTCAAAAACGAGTTTGTTGATCGACACCTCAGGGGTATAACCAAGTAGCAACGTGTAGCCATCAGGGGTAGAGCGCACGACTTCGAGTGCGGCAATCATCCCACTGGCACCTGGCTTGTTTTCTACAACGACAGCTTGGCCCCACTTGTCGGTTAAATATTTTGAAAGTAAGCGCGCGATAATGTCAGTGGCACCACCTGGGCCATAGCCCACAAGAAGCTTGACGGGCTTGTTAGGATACGCAGCCAAACTTGGCAGTGCGAATGCCGTTAAGGTGATCAGAAAAGTTTTTGCAACAAGCGAGCGTAAAGACATGTCAAGGCCTCTCGGTTAAGGTGCTACTTTGTTGGTTGCATAAAGTCGTAAAGAGATCGCGGGTACCGCGGTTTTGCTGTCATGATTGGTGTGACTTGCTTTGGGTGCGTGCTTAATGTCTGTGTGATATTCAGCACAGAGGTCTGTATGCAGACGCAATGTTCCGCTGTATGCATCAGCTTGCCCTTCATTAGTCTGCTCAGAAAAGATCAATTGATGTTGGACGCCATCCGCTGAAAAGGTGATCTGTGCTCGACTGTGTGACTGACTTAAATCAATGCTGATTTGCTTGTAGCCAGAGAGAATCGAATTGAGCTGCCCAAATACACTGGCTGCGAGCCTTGGGTTGAACTGTCTGTCGATGAAGGCTTGACGCGGGTAATAGCCTCGGTCGACGTCCATAAACGTATCAAAGATATATTGCACACGCGCCGAGCTTTTTGAAAAGAGCAATGCACAACAAACCTTGTGTAATAAGCCGACTTCATCATCGTTTGATTCGGCGATACTAGGCCCGTTCAATTTCAATGATGCCAACACTTGGCAGTTGTTGTGTTCGGCGAAGCGCATTAACACAGGAGCCACTTCAAGCAGGTCTTGGTCTGCCTCTACACGAACGGTGATGCCGTCAATTTCGTTACGTTTAGCGGCTTGTTGAATGAGTTCGCTTTGATATTGCAGATCTTCTAAGGTAAAGCCAGACTTCACAAAATGGCTAAAGTGTTGACCGTCATAATGAGATTCGTCATACATATGAAGCTTACATAAAAAGACTTCAAGTGCTGAGTCTTTTTTGAAGGCTTTTATGCGTTCACGATGCTTTTCAAAACCGGCCAAGGTTACGTTGATCTCGATACTGCTGACCCCCGCTTGCTGCAGTGCAGGCGTCTGAAGATCGCGCTTTGGTGCCCCAAGAGAAGTCAACATAAAGCGATGACCCATCTTCGACAAAAGATGCATGCGTCTGTGTGTGCTGGGGTCGAGTACATCTTGGTCGGTCACTTTTGAGAGGCGTGCGCCCATTTCCCAAAGTGCTAGCAGTGGATAATCGTTTCGGGCCAGTTTGCGACCGAACTCTTGAACGCCACCCGTTGCCGGTATCTGGGCAACTTCTGTCCAAGTATGTCTAAGCTCGACACCCACGTGGGTAAAGGTTGACGTGCTCGGGTGGGTTAGGCGCTGTGATTTGTCACGCAAGGTGTGATCGGCTAACGCGCTGCGTCCGCCCATCGTTCTGACAGGGTAGGCGATATGGCCTTTTTCAAAGACGTCCACAATGAAATAACCAAATTTCGCGACATCGCCGCGACCAAACTCGACTGTCGGTTTGACGCGGTAAAACTCAGAGTAGTCATGCCTTAAAAATGCGGTAGATGGCAGCATGTAAAAGTCAGCGTGATCTAGTTGCTCGTACCAAACATTATGTACGTGACCGGCAAACGAAGCCTCTACGTTTTTGTTCTTCATGAGCCCTAACAGCCAACTGCGGCCCGGTTCATCCAGATTGTCGTAGCTGCCGCGTTCGGCTTCGCTATAAACAAACGGCGGGTAATGCATAAACAGAAAGACGCGTTTACCGGCGGCGGTTGCGATTTGTTCTTCAAGCCAGGTCTTTTGTTCTTGCTCAGCACTTAAGCCAGAGTTAATCAAGAGCGAGTTAATCAGGCAACAGCGAATGTTTTTAGTGTCAAAGCTGTAATAGTCTTTGCCGAAGGCGTTTCGATAGGCTTGTAGATGCGCGTCGCAAACTTGGTCGGCTGGCATCCAGTCGATTTTTTTGTCGCCCACGTCATGATTACCGGGCAACACGTGCAAGGGTGCCTTTAGAGGGGCGCTGATTGCCTTGAACTGTTCAACCGCCTGCATGAAGGTCGGTAAAGCGGGCATTGGGTGAACGATATCGCCTAAATGTACGACGAACGCTGGAGGAGGGTCCATTGCCGCGATGTCTTGAAACACAAAGCGTGCGCGCTCGTTGGCCAGATGATTCGTCTCGAACGGTGAGCTTGAGACATTGTCGCTTTCGTTGACATGCGTGTCGGCGACGACAACGAAAGAGAAGAGGGGTGTCGGTGAGCCGCTAGGTCGAATTTTAAAGCGCATTAAATATTTAATTCCAAATAATGAAATTGACAACCGAATATCGGTTATAAATTATGTTGTTGATTCTCTTAAATGTCAATTATTTTTCAGTGAACGACCTTCCCTCAACAAAGTGAATGAAGCGATGCGACTTGCCAGAGATGCGTTAGAAAGTGCTGACCCGGGATTTTTAGACTACGACTCATTGCAGAAGCAGCCCCAGTTTGCTTCGACGCTAGCTAACGGTTTAGCGCTGCTGGGTTGTTTCGGGCAACGCGCTGCGTTGTGGAGCAACAAAGAGTTGTCCGAGCATCTGCAGCTCACTAAGCCCACGATAACAAGACTGACTTTTACGTTAATGGGTTTAGGTTATCTTCGACGTGACAAAGCCTCTGGGCGGTATGCTTTGGGGCCTGCAGTGTTGTCGCTTGGTTATCCGTTACTGTCCCAAATGGCGATTAGACAAATCGCGGCGCCTGAGATGTTGGCGCTCACCCATTATGCAAAAGGACCCGTTTCAATAGGGATGCGCGATCGCCTGCAAGTCGTTTATGTCGAAACAGTCACCGGACAAGACAGTAATTTTACTAAACCGGGTATCGGCTCGACTCGACCCTTGTTACGCACGGCGATGGGTCGCGCACTTTTGTATCAACATAGCGACCAAGAGCGGCGGCACATTTATAAGGGTTTGAGGGCGGCGCAGCAAGAGGAGTTCGACAAGTTTTTAAAACCTACTGAGAGGGCGTACGAACAAATTAAGCGACTAGGCTTTTGTTCAGTGGTCGGTGATTGGCAGGCACCACTCGCAGCTGTAGCGGTTCCTCTCTCAACGACTTATCACGGCGTTCACTTGGCGTTTAATTTAACGGTGGCGGCCTATGCAGTGGCAGATGCAGAATTACAAAAAGATCTTGGTCCGAGGCTTGTGCATCTGGTCAGGAGTGTAGAGCGTGCACTTGGGCTGACCGTGTAATGTGGGAGCTCACGAGACCCTTATATGGGGCAGTTACAGAGGCTCTTGGGTCTGACCTAACAATACAGTGACTGACAAACTACGATCTGCGGTATAACAAGGGTTGGTGATGGGAGTCTCGAGATGAGCACGGATATTGAATACGCAACAAAAGTTGATTTGGCCGCCTGTTATCGGTTGATGGTCAAGTATGGCATGACCGATATTATTTATAACCACATCACGGCTCAAGTGCCGGGTAATAAAAAACTGTTTTTCATTAACGGACTGGGACTTCACTACAGCGAAGTCTGTGCCTCTAACCTGTATACCGTCGATCTCGAGGGCACTATCGTACAAAAGCCTGACCTGCCCTATGGGATCTCCAAGGCTGGTTATGTGATCCATAGCGCGATCCATGCCGCCAGACATGACGTCCGGTGCATTATCCATACCCACACGCGTGCTGGTATGGCGGTGTCTTCGCTCAAAGAGGGGCTTTTGCCGTTGACACAAACTGCGATGCGGTTTTATGAACGCATCGGGTATCACGACTATGAAGGCCCAGCGGTTGATAAGGATGAACAAAAACGATTGGTCGCGGATCTGGGTTCACACAATGCGATGATCTTGCGTAATCACGGTTTGTTGACCTGTGGCGCTACGGTGGCTGAAGCTTTTAATTTGATGCTATGGCTAGAAACTGCCTGTAAGGCGCAAGTGGATACCTTGGCCATGGGTAGAGAAATTATCGTGCCTGATGAGGTTGTGCTGAATCGTACTGCTCGTTTGTATGACCCAGACGTACGTCAATTTGGGCAGTTAGAGTGGGAAGCTATGCTAAGACTATTAGATCGTGAAGACTCGAGTTATAGAGAGTAACTAACCATGCCTACGGATTTCTAATTGCGATGGGTGATTTGTGTTCAAGCGTTCGAGCTATTGATAAGTCAAGAGAGAGTGCATGATGTTGGTGAAGAAAAGATTTCGATTAGCAATAGATGTTGGCGGTACATTTACAGATTTTGCTGTGATTGACGATGAGTCGGGCATCGTACGGTTTGGAAAAGTGTTAAGTACTCCCGATGATCCATCGGTAGGATCAATCGAAGGCGCAAGCCAGGCATTAAAAAGAAATAAGATTTCGCCTCAGTCGGTCGGCGAAGTCGTTCACGCGACAACTGTTGCGACCAATGCTGTACTTGAACGCCGTGGCGCTAATACCGGGTTGATCACTACAAAGGGTTTCAGAGACACGCTAGAAATTGGTCGCGAATCAAGATACGACATCTACGATCTTGATTTGATTGTTCCAGAGCCCTTAGTGACTCGACAAAATCGCGCCGAAGTCATTGAAAGAATGGATTCGGACGGTCACGTCAGGGTGCCACTTGACTTGCAGTCACTCGACGCCGCCTTGGATCACTTGGTTTCGTCAAACATAAAATCTATCGCCATTTGCTTCTTACACAGTCATGTTAATAGCGACCACGAAAAACTTGTCGCGGCTGTCATTCGGCAGCGCTTCCCTGAGATAGAAATCAGTGTTTCAAGCGAAGTGGCGGGTGAAGTGCGCGAGTTTGAAAGAACCTCTACGACCTGTGTTGATGCGTACGTTAAGCCACTCGTGCGTCGATACATCGGGAGCTTAGAAGATGGTTTACGTTCTCTTGGTATGACGAATAACGTTGCACTGATGCTGTCACACGGTGGCATCGGGTCAGCGCGCGATGTAGTCACCAGATTTCCAGTGCGAATGATCGAGTCTGGTCCAGCCGCCGGAGCGATTGCTGCAGCGTATTTTTCTAGGCAGGCTCTGCAAAATTCCGATGTGATCGCGTTTGATATGGGCGGCACTACCGCAAAAATGTCATTGATTCGTGATGGTGCTCCCTCGGTGACGAACGAGTATGAAGTCGCGCATGTCCATCGTTTTAAGCGCGGTAGCGGAATCCCCTTGCAAATTTCGGCAGTAGAACTGCTTGAGATTGGAGCAGGCGGAGGCAGTATTGCACGACTCAGTAAGTTAGATCTTTTAACGGTTGGGCCAGAATCTGCGGGTGCTAAGCCGGGCCCAGTTTGCTACGCAAGAGGTGGAAAAGAGCCGACGGTAACAGACGCCGATCTTATTCTTGGATATCTAGACCCAGAGTTTTTTCTTGGCGGCGAAATGCAGTTGGACGTACAAGCTGCTCGCAAAGCCATGCAGACTGAAATTGGTCGCGTACTGAATCTGCAGCCAGAAGATGTTGCTCTGGGTATCCATAATATTGTGAATGAGCATATGTGTGCGGCGATTGCGGCACATGGCGCTGAAAAAGGGATTGATCTGCGTCAGTTTGACATGATTGCGTTTGGCGGTGCTGGGCCTATCCACGCGTATGCCATCGCACGAAAGCTCAAACTCAAACGAATTTTATGTCCCTATGGTGCGGGCGTTGCATCTGCAATCGGTTGTTTAGTGGCGCCGCCTGCCGTTGATGTTGTGTTGGCGTTTGAAGGGATTCTGTCGTCGCTAAATTGGTCTGCTGCGGCTGAGCGGTTTATTGAGTTGAAACGTTCGGCCACAGAAGTGATCGAAGGTTTGGTGGGGGTTGGGGCTAGCATCTCGTTGCGACCACAATTTGAAATGCGTTGTAAAGGTCAGGGTTATTCGGTCAATGTGAGTCTGCCTGTCGATACGATTATCGATGCGGCGCTAGAAGATCGCCTCGTCGTTCTTTTTGGTACCGAGTACGAAAAAATCTATGGGCACTTACCGCCAAGTGTTCCGATTGAAGTGGTGAACATTCGAGCGAGAGTTCAAGAGACACGTTCACCTACAACAATCCAACAAGCCGTCGCCGAGGGGGTTAGCCCGGGCGCATCTGCAATACGAGGTGTGCGTTCAGCTTATTTCGAGGCTTCAAAGGGTTTTGTTTCTACGACCGTGTACTCAAGGTATTTATTAGAACAAGAGAAAAAATATAGTGGCCCGGCGATTATTGAAGAACGCGAAACGAGCATTGTCGTAGGGCCAGACGCAAGTTTTTATGTAGATGAGCACGGTAACGTAATAATCGAATTTTTAGAGTTCAGCGATGCAAGCATCGGTTAGACCTAAAAAGCAGAAAGTGAAAATCATATGACAGCAAATCCAGCACAGCTTGATCCCATTACGGTCGAAATTTTATGGACAAGACTGATTTCTTGCGTTGATGAGGCGGCACTAGCCCTACATCGAACGTCATTCTCCACCGTTGTGCGAGAGTCACACGACTACACCTGTATGGTGTTGGATCCAAACGGACGCGCAATTGCGCAGGCGACGCGCAGCGTACCCTCTTTTATCGGTACCTTGCCGATGTCGGTGCAAGCGTTTCTTAAAAAATATCCTGGCCCTACGCTAAAAAAGGGTGACGTCATTATTAGTAATGATCCGTGGATTGGCACTGGACACTTACCTGATTTAACGCTTGCCGCCCCACTGTTTTATAACGACGTTTTGATTGGTTTCGCTGGGGCAATTGCCCATATGCCTGATATCGGCGGTCGTCGTCGAGCCCCCGATAATCGCGATATTTTTGAAGAAGGGCTACAAATACCGATCTTGAAACTGTATCAAGCGGGCGAACCCAATGAGACTCTGTTCTCGATGATTCGTCGTAACGTTAGAGTGCCTAACGAAGTGTTGGGCGATATTCATGCGATGGTTGGCGCATCTGAAAAAATGCAGTTGGGCATTGACCGCCTGTTGACTGAATATCGTTTACCTCACTTGGCTGTGTTAACTGAGGAGATCATTGGTAGAACGGATGTCGCGATGCGCAGGGCTATCGCTAAGGTTCCTAATGGTCTTTACAAAGCCACGACCATGATCGATTCATTCAATAACGATCGTCCGTTGTGTATTGAGTGTTCGATT
>CAMCII010000146.1 GCA_945874505.1 Bordetella parapertussis
GATGATGCTGATTTCACGATCATCTCTCGTCGCGATGCGCAGGATGCTGTCGTCATGTCTTTAGACACGTTCAACAGCATGATGGAGACTCTTTATTTGTTAAAGTCGCCAGCAAACGCTGCGCATTTGAATCGCTCAATCTCTCAGTACCGTAAGGGCCAGACGAAAGCAAAGGGCTTAGTCGATGCAGAGTAGGCTTGTTTGGACAAAAGCCGCTTGGGAGGACTACGTTTATTGGCAAACGCAAGATCGAAAAACCTTACGTCGTATCAATCAGTTGATCAAAGATGCATCGCGCAATCCAGAGAGTGGTATTGGTAAGCCCGAGCCATTGAGAGAAAACTTATCAGGGTTATGGTCGCGAAGAATCGATGAGGTGAACCGACTTGTTTACTTGATTGACGCAGATGACTTGGTCATTTTGACGTGCCGTTACCATTACGACTAATGGCCTGAGCGCCAGGGCCAAAACATTAAACACCCTGGCTTTCGGGCGTGAAATGTATGGCCAAATGTTGGCCCTCAGCTCGGGCGATCAGCAAGTCTTTGACAAACTCAGTGGGCAGATCTGGGTTGTCTAAGGCTGTTTTACCCATCCTGGCCCAAAATTCCAATTGCCTTGCGATCGTGCGTCGCTCGACGTGTGCGTGCGCTCGTGCCTCACGATAGAGCAAATCGCTGATTCGTACGGGCCTACTCATGATTCACCTCGAAGCATTAGGCTTCAAAATTCGAATGATATCCGAGCGACGCTATCGCAACTAGATGTTTGGCGACAAAGTCGGCACAAATTTAGAAATACTCGAGTCGCCATGATCTAGATCATGCGAATTTAGGTGCGACACGCTACTATTTAGCCATCAGCGTATGAACCTTCAATGATGGAGCTAGAACATGGAAACGATCAATTTAAGTATCACCGGCATGACCTGCGGCAACTGCGTGAAGCATGTTGAAAAAGCGCTGAGAGGCGTTGCAGGTGTGACAGAGGTTGAAGTCGATTTAGCCGCAGGCGCAGCGCGCGTGGTGGGTGACTTCTCAAAGGGTACAGCACCAATCATCGACGTGTTAGACGAAGAAGGCTACCCAGCACAGGTCAAAAAATGAACATGAGCCACTACATGCGATTGTTGGCCAAAAACGAACTCATGGCCGCGAAAGACCTCACATCGAGTGAATCTTTGGTTTAGCCGGCGACTGCAAATTGAGCTTTTTACGGTCGGGCTCAACTTCGCTAAGCGGATCCACGCACTGCATCGTGGCCAGGCACCGTTCGGTCAACAATTGATATTGACCGGTGCCCATTGATTTCCAGGCAATCTCTTGGTCTTTCAACTCGCGCACAACTTTGGCGGGGGCGCCCAACACCATGCTGCGCGGCGGGATAATCATGCCGGCTTTCACAAAGGCCGAGGCCCCCACGATGCTGCAGGTGCCCACCACCGCCTCATCCATCACCACGGCATTCATCCCCACCAGCGCGTTACGTTCAACCCGGCAGCCGTGCAAGATGGCGCCGTGGCCGACATGGCCGTCGATTTCAACGACAGTTTCGCGGTCTGGAAACCCATGCACCACGCAGCTATCCTGAATATTGGCCCCTTCTTCGATCACAATCCGCCCAAAGTCGCCACGTAAGCTCGCCAAGGGGCCGATATAACAACGCGCGCCGATGATGACATCACCGATTAGTACCGCGGTGGGGTGTACGTACGCGGTGGGGTGAACGACAGGGGTGATTCCGTCGATGGCATAGACCTTTAGCATGGTGGCTTATCCTGTGTGTCATGAGCTTGCTAGCCTTGTTATCATACTTCTCATTAAACCTACACTGAGACATCATGAGCCGAGCCCCTGCCCAAACCCGTGACGCGTTCGCCCACTTTCATAAAATCGAAACTCGCTGGAAAGACAACGACGTGTTTGCACATGTGAATAACGTGGTGTACTACTCGTACTTCGATACGGCGGTGACCGCCTTTTTGATTAAGCAGGGCGTGCTCGAATTACAAAAGTCAAAGCACGTGGGCTTAGTGGCTGAAACGCATTGCCGCTTCATCAGCTCAATGGCGTTTCCGGATACGGTGCATGTGGGTATGCGCTTAGGCAAGCTTGGTAATAGCAGCATTCGCTACGAAATCGGCATCTTTAGAAATGACGACCAGCAGGCTTCAGCGCAAGGATATTTTGTGCACGTGTATGTTGACTTGGCCACCAACAAAGCCGTGCCTGTGCCAGAGTCATTAGTCAAGGCCGCAGACTTATTGCGCGTGCCGGGCCTAGGTGTCGTAGAGCATTAACGTCACTCCCGTATTCATTTTTTTGAACGTCAGCTTAAAGCGAAGGACACACCGCTTATGAAAATGCATATCCTCTCTGGCGGTCGTCTACGATTGCGTAAAAGTATTTACATGCCGGACGCCGATCGGGCAGAGCTCATTGATCTACCTGTGAATTGTTATTTGTTGCGCCACCCAGAGGGTAATGTCTTGTTTGATACAGGATGTCACCCTTCAACCACAACAGACGCTGCAGGCCGGTGGGGTTCGATCGCCAAGGCGATTGTGCCGATCTCAAAGCCAGAAGACAATCTTATTGATCAGTTGGCACTAGTCGGCTTGCAACCAAGCGATATTGACGTGGTGGTGAACTCACATTTTCATTCTGATCATTGTGGATGTAATGAGTTTTTTAAAAAGGCAACAGTAATTTGCCACGCTAAAGAACTTGAGGCAGCAAGCGAACTTGACGCTGAAAAAATGGGCTACCTGGCTGTGGATTGGAAACACTCATTACCCACAGAAACCATCACCGAGCAGCGTGACTTGTTTAATGATGGCCGCATCGTGTTACTGCCCATGCCAGGCCATACCCCAGGCATGACAACTGCACTGGTGGGTTTAGATCGTTCAGGATCATTTTTACTAGCTTCAGATGCAGTCGCCCTGCGCGCTAATCTGGATTTGGATATCAATCCCCGTAACACCTGGAGCCCTGAACATTCAAGTCACTCAATGAACGAGATCCGAAAAATCGAAAATGCTGGTGTCACGGTTTTGTTTGGACATGATGATGAGCAAGGACGGGGGTTGTTGAAATGGGTTGAGTATTACGACTAAAAGTCGTGTTCGAATATTCACGAGGAGAGGGCGGTGGTGCAAAAAGTGATGCCGTCGATTCACCCGTTGTTCTCCGTAGAATTTGAGTCATTTAATAGAGAAATTTTTAGACAATCTTGGGAGATCAAAGCCTAAAGAACAGTTAGACTCTTCTGATTTTCTACAAAAAGCTCGTCATACAGCCCGTAACAGATATCCTCTGCGTGCCAAGTGGCCGCACGAATCCAAATCGAATATTCATCTTCAGAGCGCCCGGGGGAACGCTTTGAGTCAAGGAGGCTTTGTGTTTCAGAAATGCAATTCGTAGAAAGTACTGGACACCACGTAGATGACTAGCCTTGTGTTTGAAGTTGTCGATCGCTACAGTTGAGGTCACTACTTAATTTTCAAACTTTAGCCAAAATGAGCCTGAATTGGTGAATAGCTTGAAAGGGTAGTGAGTTAACTCAGAACTGATGGAGTCGGCAGATGAATGTTTTAACGGACAAAGTCACTTTTCTTCTTGACGGCACAGAAAGCTTTGCCAAATCAAGCTCGCCAGTAGATGTTCTTACAAAAAAAGAAGTCACTGTATTGAACTATATTGCTCAAGGATTTAGCAATAAGGTCATTGCAGAAAAGATTTCAATATCGCAGCACACCGTTGTAAGTCACATGAAGGCAATTTACGTATGCGATCACCTTAAGTGGCTGGCGACCTTTTTCAATCGCCAGGCGCGCTTGTTCTAACCGGTAGTTAGTCAAAAATGAATAAATCGATTCACCAAATTCGAGTAGCCACTCGGTATTGTGTGGTGTACTAATTATGTTCATATGATTCACTCGGCAGATGCTGAGTTTGGCGCTTTCATAATATCCCTGCTTGTCTCGGCACTTTCATAATAAATAATCCGTCATAATGACATAAAGTATATTTATCATGGTCGGTCCTCGTTAAAGCTCACTATTCAGTCGCACTTTGATCTTGCTAACAGTCGCAAAAAGTTAAATATTTTAGCTATGGAGATTAGATGTTTAAAAAAGTAGTTGACATCCTCCCCGCCCTCAGTCGATGACTGCCGCTTACGCGGAAAGGACGGGGATTCCTACGGTGCTCAGGCAAAAGCTGCTTGGGTCACTTCGGTGGGTTCCTGCTTCATCGAGCGGTCTGACTGCACCGACTCTCCACGGGCTAACAAGCGGTATCCCCGCTCTAAAATATTGATCGCGCCAACTACGTCAGCATGATTTTCGTAGCCGCAATCGACACACAGGAATTTCGCCTGCGTCTGTCGATTCTCTTTTGATACATGGCCGCAAGCCGGACACGTTTGGCTTGTGTGCTGCGGAGGTACAGCCAACAATATGCCGCCGTTCCACTGGACCTTGTAGTCGAGTTGTCGCCTGAACTCACCCCATCCCTGATCGAGAATGGCGCGATTCAGGCCAGACTTTTGTTTCACCCGTTTGCCGTGCTGCTCGCGATTGCCCTTGGCAGACCGTGACATATTCTTGACCTGCAAATCCTCAATACATACGAGCGCGTGGTTTTGGCTGATCGTGGTACTGGTCTTATGCAAGAAATCTTTTCTGGCATTCGCGATAGCGGTGTGTATCTTTTGAACTTTGCCTGTCGCCTTTTTCCAGTTATTGCTGAACTTTTGTTTACGACTCATGCGGCGCTGATAGCGCACAAGTCGTTGCTGGTGCGTCTGGAAACTATTCAGTGGGGCAATATAGCGGCCGTTACTCAGCGTAGCGAAACGTGCAATGCCGACATCGATACCAATTGCCATTGTGGTGGTTGGTAGGGGTTGTTCAAGCTCGCGTTGGGTCTGAATAGAGATGAACCATTTGCCGCCTGAGTGGCTCACGGTGACGTTACGCACCTGACCCAGTGCCTGACGGCTGTTGCGGTATCGCAACCAGCCAAGTTTGGGCAACAAAATGCGGTTATTGCTCTGGTCTAATTGAATCTGTTTTGGCTCAGGATAGCGGAAACTGTCACCACTCCCTTTTTTCTTAAAACGAGGAAAGCCAGTACGCTTGGCAAAGAAACCCTTGAAGGCTTTTTCTAAATCTTTCAGGGCGTGTTGCAAGGCTTGCGAAGGCGTTTCTTTCAGCCATGCAGTCTCGGCTTCACGCTTCCAAACGGGCAGTTTAGCTGCCATGGCTACGTACCCGATAAATTTATTGCCGGCCTCGTGATTCTCTTTTTGCAATGCCAAAGCCTTGTTGTAGACGAACCGGCACGAGCCAGAAAATCTGCGCATAGCGCGCAGCTGATCGCCGTTTGGCATCAATTCGTATCTGTAGGCCTGCAAGCGTTTCATACCCTGAATTATATTTGCGCTATCACGGTAGATCACCAACTTGCCTGTGTAAAAGTTGTATTTGTAAGATACAAATTCAGTGAGTCTTTGCAACAAAAACTGGTTCTTTGTAACAATATATGGGCGTGATGGATTTACAAAAGACATACTTGCCGACCTGCGTCTGATATTTGCTAGCGTTTGTATTGATTTCGAGTCAGAGCTTAGAGAGTTTGAAGGGGAGGACGATCACGTATGCTTGCTGGCGAACCATCGACCAAAAGCGGCCCTATCAAATTTCATCGATAGACTCAAGGGTATTTCTAGCTTAATGATTCGCAAAAAGAATGACCCAATCATCTGCAAAAAGCTGTGAGGTGGGGCTTTGGGGTCGCCAAGTCACTTTGCAGGAAGCTGCGGCAGCGCGACAGTTTCCGTTATTTGCAGGTATATTAAGCAACGGCAAACAGCACGCTAAATTAAAGGCTAAAGAGTGGAAGGCTGTGCCTTCCGCGCTTACATCCCCGCCCTGAACGGCGAGGTTTTACGCGCAAATCCGATAAAAATCTACCAATGATTTGTGTCGTTCTTATGGCGATTGGCCAATTTTTATGTGCCTCGGGCTCGGGTCACCCAGAGACCGCTGAACCGCTTCCTGACTGGATCAACAACACAGCGAATATTGTGAATGTCGTGATCGGGATCATGGTCTTCATCCCGCGAACACGGGTGCCGTCTGCCGTTTTGTCGGTGTTGATCACACTGGCATCCATCGCTACAAATTATCTCGTGGACGGGTACGACTATTTTTTGAAAGTATTAGCGTTTAACCTCGTACTCCTTGCGGTCTCGTTATATGTGTATTTTCACTACCGACAGGTGTGGGTCGCTTCGGCGAAAGCGAATACGTCCAATTGGCTGAGTGAGTGTTTTGATCGAAAAAAGTCTTGAAAAACGTTATTCAGATCGGCAAGTGTTGCGCTGTGTTTTTCCGCTTAGGTTTAGATCGAGCGCGTTTAATGTGCACACCACCGGCCATCAGTATTTTTGGGTGATGCGTGGCCAGTTAGAGGCTGTGAATGATCTGCAGGCTCGGTGATTATGATTCACCAAGCCTGGCGATAATCTAGTTCAACGCTTTTTTGCTTGGCGATCGCGTCTTGCATCTGCATCTGCAGAGTGCGCCAACGATATACATAGCTCTGGTCATATAAATGCGGATTGGCGACCCAGTCGTAGTTTTGGGTGCGCAGCACCTCTATATTGCACAGATGCTCGTCGAGCAACTCTTTTTTGGTCCACTGATCGCTGGCAATGCGAGCCGCCTCTGGGCAGCGCTCGTGGATGGCGAGCCAAATATCCCACACGTCAAAGCCTTCTACTTCGATAGTCAACTGTTCAGCCAGTTGCCTAAGAAGATACTCGCGAACATGTTCGAACGACACCATTTCGTGACCCCACGCGACTAAAAGAAGAAACCTGTATCCAGCCTGGCCAAAGATGCGAAGGCATTGTTAGGGCAGAGGACACTCATTAATTTGTAGCAAAAATATTTTTAGCTGGGTACCCCCTAAAGGGAGGGGTATTTTGTAGCAAAAATACTTTTAGCGGGGTATCCCTTAAATCAGGGATTGTTCAGGCGTCTTCTAGTCTGTAACGTGCCCAGAATGTATTTGCTAGAACAGGAAAGCAGCACGAAGGCCAGCTTTTCTTTTTTTGAAGATATTGCTGAGGCACACTTTGAAGCACTAGGCGTATCGGTGAAACACATAGCGATGAGGCGTGGAAATGAAAAGATTGGCAGTAGCGTTAAGTTTGCTTGCGTGTGCGCCGGTACATGCTCAGTGGGTGCTTATTAACAAAGATTCTGAGGTCGCAAATTATTACGAGTCTACGATTCGAAAAATTGGCACGATGGTAAAGGTCTACGAACTCTTTGATTACAAACTGCCCTCGCAGCCTGACAACGCGAAGTCTGTTGGCTATCTCGTTAAATATGATTGCCACGCAGATACGTTGCAAGTGCTAACCACCATTAAGTACAGCGAAAATATGGCGGCGGGGATGGTGCTTAGTAACGATGCTACGCCAGGCCCGTTGAATCCGATCGCACCCGGAACCGTCGATGCCAAAAAAATGGATCACATCTGCCGACTTGCTCGTCAGCTAGGATGAGGCTTTGAGCTTCGATTGATTGCTGAGCCCAAAGCGTTACGCGGCAAGTGGCATCACTTCTTTTACATTTGCGCGCAGAGCCTAGATGTGCGGATCGCTCAAACCTCACGACAAATAACTATTCACCAGCTCGCGGCTATTCAATAGTTCTTTCGCCTGACCTTGCATGGCGCAGGCGCCGTTGCGAAGCACCAAGGCGCGATCGGCGTATTCAAGCGCCAACATGGCGACTTGTTCAACTAACAAAATCGCTAAACCTTGATCGGCTAAGCCACGCAGTGTTGTCATAATCAACTGCACAATTTGTGGCGCTAAACCTAGCGAAGGCTCGTCTAGCATCAGCACTTTCGGTTGCATCATTAAGCCGCGTGCAATCGCCAGCATTTGTTGCTCGCCGCCTGATAGCGAACTACCAGATATTTTTTGACGTTTTTCAAGCACCGGAAACCGCTGCCATTGCTCTTGCATCCGTTGGGCAATTACGCTTTGGCTTAAGCCGATGTTGGTCGCGCCAATCGTGAGGTTGTCGCGTACTGACAAGCTTGGAATAATCTGACGGCCTTGAGGCACGTGAATTAGGCCTGCGCGTGCGAGTTGATGGGCAAGCACCTTGTCGGTACCTTGGCCGTTGAAAGATATCGTCCCTGATTCAAGCGGCAAGAGGCCAGATAACGCGCGCAGCAACGATGTTTTACCGGCACCGTTTGCGCCGATTACTGCAAGCATCTCGCCCGGTGCTAAATCAAGACTGATATCTCTTAAGACTTGATTGGCGCCAATATTTGCGTAGAGATTTTTGGCGTGGATCATCTTCCTATCCTCAGGTTC
>CAMCII010000147.1 GCA_945874505.1 Bordetella parapertussis
TGCAATTGATACCCTAGACACTATGTCTTGGAATCAGTCGATTGCGGTAAATTTATCGTCGGCATTTCATACTTCCCGTTTGACAATTCCCCAGATGAAAAATAAGAAGTGGGGCAGAATCATCAACATATCTTCTGTGTACGGAACAACGGCGACGGTGAACAGAGTTGCGTACATCACCACTAAAACTGCATTGATAGGCCTAACAAGAAGTACGGCGATGGATGTGGCCAAAGAGGGGATCACTTGCAACGCGTTGTGCCCCGGCACTGTTCCGACACCGCCAATCGTTGAGCGGATTGCAGGTAATGCCGCAAAAGCTGGAATCACTATTGAAGAGGCTGAGCATGATTACATTTCAAGTCGGCATCCGACGGGTCGATTTGTCGCCTTGAAAAGTGTGGCGAGCTTTGCGGTATTTTTATGTAGTGAGGCAGGAAAAGATATTACGGGTGCGGTATTGCCCGTTGATGGAGGTTGGACCATCGAATAGTTTGATGGTTATTTACCGATGCAGAAGCGTGAAAAAATTTCACCAAGCAAAGCATCTGGTGTCATCTGACCTGTAATGAGCCCAAGTTGGCAATGCGCTAAACGAAGCTCTTCTGCAAAAAGATCTAAAACGAGATCTTTTTGTAAAGCGTACTCACTTGCCTGAGTCAGATGTTGTTGTGTTGCGATCAAGGCATCGACATGTCGCTGCCTTGCTAACCACGGAGATTCCTGCCCGGGGTTCCAACCAGCGAATTCAAGCAGCTTCGCACGCAACGCATCAAGCCCTTGGCCAGTTTTGGCTGAAATAAATAGTGTGTCGTTTAAACCATTTACTAACTTGTTTGATAAGTCGACTTTGTTGCAAACGTTAAGAACAATTGACTTAGGTGAGCGACGTTTCTGAATGTGCGGATCAAGCGTGAGATGATTCGTATCAACGGCACTTAGATGCAGAATCACATCAGCTTGTTCAATCGCAGCCCAAGTCCGTTCAATACCGATCGCCTCAATGGTGTCAGCGGTATCGCGTAGCCCTGCTGTGTCGGTGACCGTAATGGGCACACCATCAAGAGAAATAACCTCGCTCACTTTGTCTCTGGTTGTGCCAGCAATATGCGTCACAATCGCAAGATCTTGTCCAGACAACGCGTTCAGTAAACTTGATTTTCCGACATTGGGTTCACCCGCTAAAACGACATGTAATCCCTCGCGTAAAACTACACCTTGACGCGAAGCAGATAATATTTCTGCAAGTTCATTTTGTAGTGCCTCGAGTTTTGTGTGGGCCTGATACTTTTCGAGAAATTCAATTTCTTCTTCAGGAAAATCGAGCGTGGCCTCGACCAACATGCGAAGATTAACGATAGCGGCTGAAAGAGTGTTGATGCATTTTGAAAAAGACCCTGTCATCGAAACTGCGGCGGCACGTGCAGCCGCTTCAGAAGACGCATCAATTAAATCGGCAATAGCCTCTGCTTGGGCCAAATCAATTTTGTCGTTTAAAAATGCCCGTAACGTAAACTCGCCTGGCGACGCGATATGAATGTTGAACGCAGCACCAACCGTTAAGCAGCGGTTAAGTAACTGCTGTAAAACTGCTGGCCCGCCGTGGCCTTGTAACTCGAGCACATCTTCACCCGTGTACGAGGCGGGGCCCACAAAGTAGAGAGCAATGCCCTGATCGATTGCGTTGCCATTAGCATCTGGAAAGCGACAGTACGTGGCGTGACGGGGTTCGAGAGCTCTACCAAGCAACGCATAGATAAAGGGCCCCAAATGGGGCCCAGAGACGCGCACGACACCGATGCCACCCCTACCAGGGGCGGTGGCGATTGCGACGATAGGACGCTGATTTAAAGAGTCCATTCAACCTTAAGATTAACGATTTGCAGCCGTAGCAAGCGCGGCCATCTTATTCGTGATGTACCACTGTTGCGCGATAGATAAGATGTTGTTCACACACCAGTACAGGACAAGCCCAGATGGAAAGAAGAACATCATGCCGCCAAAGACTAAAGGCATAAACATCATGACTTTTGCTTGAACTGGATCGGGTGGAGTCGGGTTCAAACGCATTTGTACAAACATGGTGACCATCATGATGGCCGGCAGAATAAAGTATGGGTCTCGTACGGACAGATCATGTACCCACAACACCCAAGGGGCGCCGCGTAACTCAACACTTGAACCCAACACGTAATACAGTGAAATGAATACAGGAATCTGAATCACAATGGGTAAACAACCACCGAGAGGGTTAATTTTTTCGGTGCGATACATCTCCATCATGGCGGTGTTGAGCTTTTGGCGATCATCACCAAACTTTTCTTTTAATGCTTGCAAACGGGGCGCAACCATTTTCATCTTGGCCATCGAGCGATAACTCGCGGCTGACAAAGGGTAGAACGCGGCCTTAATCAATACCGTTAAAAGAACAATTGTCCAGCCCCAATTTCCCAATAAAGAAAATAGCCAAGTCATCAAGGTGAAGACTGGCTTAGCGATAATCGTCAATAGCCCGTAATCAATCACTAGATCTAAGCCTGGTGCTAATGCCTCGAGGGCGGTTTGATCTTGTGGACCAACCCATAATTTGGCGGCCATCGTCAAGCTACTATTCGGGGCAACACTGCCAGCAGGTTCAATGCTACGCATTGCGTACAGATTTTTTTCGAGCTCTGTCATGTCGTAAGTACGCGACTTACCTTGAGCAGGCACCCAAGCCGTGACAAAGTAATGTTGGATAAAGGCGAACCAGCCGTTGTCTGCTTGCTTGACATAGGTTGCTTTACGTTTTTCAACCTCACTTAAAGTAACTTTTTGAAATTTCTCTTGCTCAGAGTAGATGGCCGCACCGACGAAATTTGCTGGGCCGCTTAAGAAACTAGGCGCGCTGCTCGTGCCGGCGGGGTCAGAACCATCGCGAGTGATTTGCAAGTAAACCGAGGGGGTAATCGCTTGCGCGGACAGGTTTTCAATTTGATGGGTAACATCGACAGCGTAATCGCCGCGCTTAAGTGTAAAAGTCTTGGTAAGTTTGACGTCACCAGAGGTCGATGAGAACTTAATGACTAAGGTTTCACCTTTGAGTTCGCGCGCATCAGTTTCAAGCGTGAACGGAACGAGATGATTAGGAAAGGTCACGCCAGCCGAAGCGCCCGTCAAACCCGACTGCACAACGTAGGTATGGCCAGCCGTACGCTCTAGCAGGGTGAAGGGCTTTTGAGGATCATCAACAGAGGGAAACGCCAGTAAATCTGTACGAATCAACTGAGCCCCCTGAAGATCAAAGGTTAACGCTAAGACATCGGTTTTAAACACAACGGTTTGAGCGGTCGGGCTCACTGCAGCCGCTAGGCCAGGCACCGTCGCAACGGAGCTGCCACTCGTGGTCGCGGTGGCGGCAGCTGGCGCCACGGGTACACCCGCGTTGTTTGCCGGTGATGCAACATCTGGAGTATCGGCCGTGGGCTTCACGCTTGCGGGAGGTGCGCCAAAAACAGGGGGGTTTCCTTGATGAACTTGCCAGTTGTTCCACAGCATCAGCAGTGAAAACGAAAAAATCATCAATAGGATGGTGCGACGGATGTCCATGCTTGCCCAAATATATAAAAAAGCGAACCAGAGAAGGCTCGCAGTTTAGCGTTAATCTAGATGACAGCGGTGTGATGGCGCGGCGCAATCAGTGTTTTTAGAAACTATTTTTGAAGGCGGTGCTGGCACCGGGTCAAATCCGCCCTGACACCAAGGGTGACAACGTCCTAAGCGTGAAACAGCAAGACCGGAGCCTTTTAAAGCCCCCCACGTCTGAATGGCCTCGATGGCGTAGCTTGAGCAGGTTGGCGTAAATCGGCAACTGTTTCCAAACCAGGGGCTCAAGAAAAACTTATACGCCCGAATCGGCAAAATTAACAAAGCCTTTAGCATTGACTGGCCTTCACAAAATGCGCATCTGCCTCTTGGCGAGCCGCTCGTTTCAGTGCACTTAAGCTTACCGATTCAATGCGCTTGTTTAATCGGACGACATAGTCTGCAGCGGGTAGCGATAAGCGACAGGAGCGAAAAGCCTCGCGGACAACACGTTTTAACGCATTGCGTGTTGATGCATGCTGAGCGAAGCGCTTGGCCATTATCAAGCCTAAGCGAGCAATAGGTGGCGCAGCGGACAGTTGCTCTGACGACACCACAACAACCTTCGCGGTGATAACAAAATAAACCCCACGGGCAACCCTGCGACCTGAAAGGGCCGCAGAGAACTCAGTGGGGCGGTGCATGCGCGCCGCCGTGGGAAACGTGGCGCAAGGCATCAGAGCGGTATTGTCGTAAGTGGGCGAAGACCCCACAGCAGTCAAGTTGGCTGATAAGTTCAGTTGACTGATTAAACGGCCAGACGCTTACGGCCTTTGGCACGACGGGCGTTGATGACTGCGCGGCCACCGCGCGTTTTCATGCGCACGCGAAAGCCGTGAGTGCGCTTACGGCGGGTAACGGAAGGCTGGTAGGTACGTTTCATGATGAGTGGCCCAACAAAGAGCAAAAAAGGTTTAGGATAATCCCGAAAAGCCCTCCATTTCATCAAAAAAACCGAACTTAGTCAAATGGTTAGGACAAACCTAAGGGTAAATCGCCCGCGTCCCTGTGGATAACCTTGGCCCTGACAGGGTAGAATCACACTTTACTTAGCGAGTCACATGAACCAGTTTTGGCAGTCCTGCGTCTTGCACCTAGAGCAGGAGTTTCCTCCTCAGCAAATCAGCGCGTGGATACGTCCGCTGATCCCGCTTGCCTACGATGAGGCGCAGGCGTGCTTACGGTTGTCCGCGCCAAATCGATTCAAACTTGACTGGGTGCGCAAAAACTTTGCGCATCAAATCGAAATCTTTGCATCAAATTGGTACAAAAGGCCCGTGCAAGTTTTGTTTGAACTGCCTGCACCAGAACAAGAGTTGAGAGCGCAAAGCCCAGCGGCGAGCTCGCATTACGAGACGAATGTTGGTCAAAGTGGGGTCGCAACGCACTCGCCGTTGTCTAGTTTGAATGACAACCCACTAGATGCGCAACCGATAAAGTCAAGCCAAATAGCGGTACAGGCGGGCTTTTTAAATGGAGTCACAGGAGTACCGTCGGGTACGCCAGCGGCCGATGAGCGCTCGCGCTTAAACGTAGAACTTACCTTTGATAATTTTGTAACGGGCAAGGCAAATCAGCTCGCTCGGGCTGCCGCCTTACAAGTGGCCGAAAATCCCGGTACCTCATACAACCCTTTGTTTTTGTACGGCGGTGTTGGTTTGGGCAAAACGCATTTGATCCATGCGATTGGCAATGCGTTGCTCGCGGCGGGTAAGGGTGCACGCGTCAGATATGTTCATGCTGACCAGTATGTCTCAGACGTTGTCAAAGCATACCAACGCAAAGCGTTTGATGATTTCAAACGTTACTACCATTCTCTTGACCTGCTGCTGATCGATGATATTCAATTTTTTTCTGGCAAGAATCGTACTCAAGAAGAGTTCTTCTACGCGTTTGAGGCGATGGTTGCGCAGCGCAAGCAGATCATCATTACTAGCGATACGTATCCTAAAGAACTCTCGGGTATCGATACCCGCTTGATCTCACGGTTTGACTCTGGGCTCACGGTTGCGATTGAACCCCCCGAGCTCGAAATGCGGGTTGCCATTTTGTTGCGCAAGGCCGAGCAAGAGGGTGTGACATTACCCGAAGACGTCGCGTTTTTTATTGCTAAACATTTGCGTAGCAATGTTCGGGAGCTCGAGGGCGCGCTAAAAAAGGTTGTGGCGTACGCCCGTTTTCATGGCCGCGAAGTGGCTAACGTGGATATCTGCAAAGATGCCTTAAAAGATTTGCTGTCGGCTTCTAGTGGGCAGGTGACGGTTGAGAATATTCAAAAAACCGTCGCTGACTATTACAAAATGAAGGTCGCTGACATGTATTCAAAGCGGCGACCTGCCAACATTGCAATGCCGCGTCAGGTTGCAATGTACCTAGCGAAAGAACTGACGCAAAAAAGCTTGCCAGAAATTGGCGACCTGTTTGGTGGTCGCGATCACACCACGGTGCTACATGCGGTGAGAAAGATCACCGATCTACGTGCGAAACAAGCAGACTTTAACCATACGCTGCATGTGCTTGAACAAACTTTAAAGGGATAATCCATGCAACTTGTCCAGACCCCCCGCGATGCCTTACTCAAACCGCTATCGACGGTTGCCGGGATTGTTGAGCGGCGTCACACACTGCCTATACTTGCCAACATTTTGGTGCGCAAGCAAGCGCAACGGGTATCGTTCATTGCAACGGACCTCGAAGTACAAATCACCACGCATGCTGACTTTGGCACCGGCGCAGAAAGCGAGTCGCTCACCGTCGCAGCACGTAAGCTTTTAGATATCTTGCGCGCCCTACCCGATACGGGCGATGTCAAACTCTCAACGACAGGCGGCAAACTAGCTGTTCAAACAGGCAAAAGCCGGTTCTCGCTGCAAACACTTGCAGCCACTGAGTTTCCGACGATGACGCAACCAGAGCGTTGGGATGTTTCGCTGACGCTACCACGCAAAACACTCAAGCATCTATTCAACATGGCGCACTTTGCCATGGCACAACAAGACATCCGCTACTACTTGAACGGAATGTTGATGGTGTTTGAACCAGGTTTGTTGCGAGCGGTGGCAACTGATGGGCATCGCCTGGCTCACAGCTCAACCGCAGCCGAGGGTGTGCTTGCGAAACACGAAGTGATCGTACCGCGCAAAACGGTGCTTGAAATGCAGCGCTTGCTAGACGACTCAGACGAGCCGGTCACTGTTGATGTGGCACCAGGTCAAATACGCTTTTCGTTTGGGCATGTTGAATTAGTCTCCAAGCTAGTCGAAGGAAAGTTTCCTGACTTCAATCGCGTCATCCCCTCTAATTACACGCGTCATTTTGATGTCTCGCGTGAGATTCTGCAGGGCTGCTTGCAGCGCGCAGCGATTTTGACAACGGATAAATTCCGCAGCGTACGCTTGCAGTTGGGACAGCATCTGTTAAAGATATCTTCAACAAACGCCGAACAAGAAGAAGCACAAGAAGAAATCGACGTTGATTACGAACACGAGGCTTTAGACGTTGGGTTCAACGTCAGCTACTTGCTAGATTTTTTAGCCAACGTCAAAGCCGAAACGATTCGCTGGTCTGTCATGCCCGATGCGAACGCCTCAGCCCTTATTACTTTGCCTGATGACGAGTCTTTTAAGTACGTTGTCATGCCTATGCGGATTTAAAGAATGTCAGAAAACACTCAAGTACCTGGCCAGCCTCCTGAAGATATGGACGCTTATGGTGCCGATTCGATCAAAATGCTTAAGGGCCTCGAGGCCGTACGCAAGCGCCCAGGCATGTACATCGGGGATACGTCCGATGGCACCGGCCTTCATCACATGGTGTTTGAGGTTGTCGACAATGCGATCGATGAGTCGCTCGCTGGGCATTGTGACGATATCGTCGTCACGATTCATGGCGATAACTCAATTTCGGTTACCGATAATGGTCGTGGCATTCCAACCGACATTCATAAAGATGATGAGTTTGCGCGCAGCGCAGCCGAAATTGTTTTAACTGAGTTACATGCCGGTGGCAAGTTTGACCAGAACTCGTACAAAGTCTCTGGCGGTTTGCATGGTGTGGGTGTGTCTTGCGTCAACGCGTTGTCGTCATGGTTGCGTCTGACGATTCGTCGTAACGGGCAAGTGCATCAAATGGAGTTTCGCAAGGGTGAGCGAGTTGCACCGCTAGCGGTAACGGGCCAAACCGAAAAGCGCGGGACAGAAGTCCACTTTTTGGCCGACACAGATATTTTTAATAACGTCGAATATCACTACGAAATTCTTTCGAAGCGGTTGCGCGAGCTTTCGTTCTTGAACAATGGCGTGAAGATTCGCCTGATTGATCAACGTAATGGTAAAGAAGAAAACTTTGCGTTTTCGGGCGGCGTGAAAGGCTTTGTCGAATATATCAATCGTGGCAAAACAGTATTGCACCCGAATGTGTTTTCGGTCAGTACAGAATCAAATGCTGGTGGCACACTCGTGGGTGTCGAAGTGGCCATGCAATGGAATGACGGCTACAGCGAACAAGTTCTGGCATTTACCAACAACATCCCACAGCGCGATGGTGGCACGCATATGACGGGTTTGCGCGCAGCGATGACGCGTATTCTGAATAAATATATTGGTGACAACGAGATGGCCAAGAAAGCCAAAGTTGAAACCACCGGCGATGATATGCGCGAAGGCTTGACCTGCGTACTGTCAGTCAAAGTGCCCGAGCCTAAATTTAGTAG